>VBGE01000333.1 GCA_005880345.1 Chloroflexota bacterium
TAGCGGTGGCGCTCCAGGGTGCCGTCCAGGTGGCCGCGGAGTACCTCGCCGTCGAGGAAGCGGATCGCGACCTTGCGTGTCGGTGTGTCGGACAGCTCCTTGTCGCGCTGTAGCTCGACCCACTTCACGGCAGTCAGCGGGATCCAGGCGGTCTCGTTGTTCTCCAGGCCACCGGCATCGTCCACCTCGACCAGGAAGTCGGGCTCGTCGAAGTCGAGGTCGCGCGCGACCCCTTCCACGGTCTCGTCGTCGAAGAAGCGGACGACTATCCGAGCCATTTCACACCTACTGTACTAACCCTCATCTGGCTACACTCCTGCGCTGGTCTTTGAAGCGTCGGCGGCCGATCCGGCGGGCGCACTTCGAGCAAGTTGCGATGTGGTTGCGGACAGCTTCTGCCTGCGGCCGGCGGAGCTTGCCGGCAAGGTAGGGAGCGAGCAATGGAAGCGCTTCCTCGTGGCTGAGCTCGCCCTCCCGCTGCGACGCGAGGTACTCCTCCTTGAACCTGAGGCGGGCCCGGTAGAGCAGAGTCTCGACCGCGCTCTCGGACATCTTCAGCGTCTTGGCGATCTGTCGGTAACTCATGTCCTGGAGCTCGCGCAGGGTCAGCACGAGGCGGTACTTCTCGGGCAGCCGCTGCGCGACGTGCCACACCTGCCGCCGGGTCTCGTTCGACTCCTGGACGATGACCGGGTCGAAGGAGCGCGAGGTCGACGGCAGGTTCGCCATCAGCTCGTCGTCTTCCTCCTCGGTCGTACCGTCCGCGCGGAGGTCGCGCTGGCGGCGCCGGAGCTCGTCGTAGCAGAGGTTGCGCGCGACGGTGTGGACCCAGCCGCCGAAG
>VBGE01000334.1 GCA_005880345.1 Chloroflexota bacterium
CGCCAACCAGGTCGGGCCGCTCGCGCGCGCAGACCTCGTCGACGAGCTCGAGCGTCAGGTCAATGAGTCTGTGCGACTGGGCGCCCGCGCGGCCACCGGCGGCGGCCGTGTCAAGGGCGATGGCTTTTACTTCGAGCCCACCGTGCTGACCAACGTGCGGCCGGGCATGCCCGCATACCACGAGGAGACCTTCGGCCCGGTCGCCGCGGTCATCCGCGTGAAGGATGCAGAGGACGCGCTCCGCGTCGCGAACGACACGGACTTCGGGCTCGGATCCAACCTCTGGACCGCTGACGTCGACCGCGCCAAGAAGCTGGCGGAGCGCATCGAGGCGGGGCTCGTGTTCATCAACGGGATGGTGGCCTCCGACGCGCGCCTGCCGTTCGGTGGCGTCAAGCGATCGGGGTACGGTCGCGAGCTGTCCGAGTATGGGATCAAGGAGTTCGTGAACATCCAGACGGTCTGGGTCGGTCCCGCGCGGACCGACGGGCAGAAGTCAGCCCCACCGCCGCGCGCCGAGTAGCACTCGAAACCGATGTGCGCCATTTGGGCCCAGTTGGTCTCCCCCAGTGGGGGCGAGTGGGCCGTTTGGGCCCAGTTGGTCGCATCCGTCGGGGCAGGTGGGCCGTTTGGGCCCAGTTGGTCGATCAGGACTGAGCCGGCGGCTCCAGGGGACGGCTCGCGACCGGGGTAGCCGGTGATTTGGTCGGCCGCTTCGCCTTCTGGTGCTTCTTGGCCATGACCGAGTAGCTGTCTTTGAGCGCGCGCGCCGGGTCGAGACCGAGACTCCGGGCCACGTCTGGTAGCGCGGAGGCGTCGCCTTCCAGCTCGACGAACCAGCCGAAGTCGAGAACGTCGAGCGTCACAGCCACACCGTCGAGCATCCACAGCGAGCGGCGCTTGGGATACGTCCAGCCGACGCGAAAGCCCAGCTGCTCGAGCATGTCGAGGGTCGCGTGCACGTCTCTGACCTCGATCTCGGTTTCCTCACGGCTCTTCACGCCACCATCGAACTTCGCGGGTCCCTTGGCGGTGAGGACGCCATGCGGACCTCCGTTGAGCACTCGCAGGCGCAGCGTTGTGTTGCGGGTCGATTTGCCAGGACCGCTGAAGCGGAAATTCTCTTCGCGGTAACGGCCGCCCATGCGCGCCCCTCGGCTGCGGAGCATGGCGCGGAGCTTGCGATGGTCGTTCTCGCCCACGAGACGGAACTTCAGCTCGGACTCGATTGTCCTGTCACGTTTCGGACGCGCCACCCGTCGAGAGTAATGGCTAGGCGGCTGTCTTTCGAATCCGATGGAGCGAAGCGACGACGGCGGTGCACTCGTCTTCGACGTAATCCATGCCCGCCGCCTCGGCGATCCGGCGAGCCTCGCGGGAGCGAATGTCGAGCTGCAGCCACAACGCTTTGGCGCCCACAGCGGCGGCCTGGCGTGCTATCTCGGGTGCGTCAGCGGCTGGACGGAACACGTCGACGATGTCGATCTTCTCGGGCACGTCAAGGACGGAGCGGTAGACCTTCTCGCCGAAGAGCGTCTCGGCGTACGGGTTGATCGGGATGACGCGAAAGCCACGGCCCTGGAGACCCGCCGGCACGGAACCGCCGGCCTTGTTCGGATCGCGCGACGCGCCGACAATGGCGATCGTCTTCGCGTTCTGCAGGACTTCGTGCGAGCTGCGGGCCACGAAATCAGCAAGCCCGCGATACGGGCTGATATTCCAGGTTCTCGGCGATGCGTGCTGCGAGCTCTCGGTCCGCGAACCGCTCGACCAGCCACAGACCAAGGTCGATGCCGCTACGCCGTGATGCGTGGTCGCGCGTCGGTTCCGCAGCACGCCAGCGGAGGCGAGAATCATCGCCCCGGTACAGACAGAGGCGAGGATGGCGCCTCTCGCCGAGGCCTTCTCGATCACAGGCAGCCAGCGCTTGCTCTCCACTTCCGCGTGGGTACCGATCGGGGCGCGGTCGTTCCAGCCTCCACCGGGAAAGATCAGGACCTCCGCATCGTCGCGGAGTTCGCCGTCCGCTTCCAACACGAGACCGTGGCCGCAACGAACTGAGCCCTGTGCGCCCAGCGCGGCGAGCCGCACGTCAAATGCGGCTCGGCGCAGCACCTCTAGTGGTCCGATCGCGTCGAGCTCGTCCATGCCGTCGAAAACCGCGATGTCGATTCGCAACCCCTCCAATTTCGCACGTCAGGCGTCAAACGAGCGATTGGACAAAGAAAATCCCGCACGTCTGGCGTCAGGCGTGCGGGATCAGGCTACGACGCAGAGTCGGGGTTAGGCCGCTTCGGTTTTCGACTTCGCCGTCGACGCGGGCTCCAGCGCGTGCTTCAGCACGTCCTCGACTCGCGAGGCCAGGTGGAAGGTCATCGCCTCGCGCACGCTCTGGGGGACGTCGTCGACGTCCTTCTCGTTGCGCTTCGGCAGGATGACTTCCTTGAGACCCATGCGGTGAGCCGCGAGCACCTTCTGCTTGACGCCGCCGATCGGCAGCACCAATCCCTGCAGTGAGACCTCGCCGGTCATGGCGACCGTGTTGCGGACGGGCCGTCCCGTCAGCAGGCTCACGAGCGCGGTCGTCATCGTCACGCCGGCCGACGGGCCGTCCTTGGGCACGGCGCCTGCCGGAACGTGGATGTGAAACGACTTGTTGACCGCTTCGGGCTCGATGCCCAGCTCCTCCGCGTGCGATCGCACGTAGGAGAGCGCGATCTGCGCTGACTCCTTCATCACGTCGCCGAGCTGTCCGGTCAGCAGCAGCCCGCCGCCGCCATGGCCGTTGGCCTCGACACCGGTTGCCTCGACGAAAAGCACGTCTCCGCCGACTCCGGTGACAGCCAGTCCGGTCGCCACGCCGGGCACCGCGGTGCGAGCCGCGACCTCGTTGTCGAACTTTGCCTTGCCCAGGAACTCGCGCACGCGGTCAGGCGTGATCGCGACAGGCGGCGTCAAGGCTCCGGTGGCGACCTTCGTCGCGACCTTGCGCGTGATCTTGCCCAGCTCGCGCTCGAGGTTGCGCACCCCTGCCTCCCGAGTGTGGTCGGTGATCACCTTCATGATCGAGGCGTCGTCGATCGTCACCTCTTCGGACTTGAGACCCGCCTGCTGGACCTGCCGCTTGAGCAGGTGGTCGCGCGCGATCGCAACCTTCTCCTCTTCGGTGTAACCGTCGAGGCGGATCAGCTCCATGCGGTCGAGCAGAGGCGCCGGGATCGTCTCCGACACGTTGGCGGTCGGGATGAAGAGCACCTCGGACAGGTCGAGGTCGACTTCGAGGTAGTGGTCGCGGAACGTGTGGTTCTGCGCCGGGTCGAGCACCTCGAGCAGCGCCGCCGACGGGTCGCCCCGCCAGTCGCTGCCGACCTTGTCGATCTCGTCGAGCATGATCACCGGGTTCTTCGTCCCGGCGTCCTTCAGCGCGCGCACGATGCGGCCGGGCAGGGCGCCGACGTATGTGCGGCGGTGGCCGCGGATGTCAGCCTCGTCGCGGATGCCGCCCAGCGACACGCGCGTGAACTTGCGTCCCAGCGCCCGCGCGACGGATTCGCCCAGCGACGTCTTGCCGACGCCGGGAGGTCCGACGAGCGTGATGATGGCGCCCGACCCTCGTCCGCTCAGGACTTCGAGCCCGCGCTCCTGGCGCAGCTTGCGCACCGCCAGGAACTCGATGATGCGGTCCTTCACGTCGCCGAGGCCGGTGTGGTCCTCGTCGAGGATCTGGCGCGCCTTGGTCAGGTCGTAGTTGTCCTCGGAGCGCACGTTCCACGGGATGTCGAGCATCCAGTCGAGGTACGTGCGGATCCAGCCGTACTCCGGGTTCTGCTCGCTCGTCCGCTCCAGGCGGTCGAGCTCGCGGTTGACCTCGGTCAGCACGTTCTCGGGCATGCCGGCCTGCGCGATGCGCTCGCGGTAGCCGGTGACCACGTCGGTCTGGCCCTCGTTCAGCTGCTTCTTGATCGCCTCCATCTGCTGGCGCAGCAGGAATTCGCGCTGCGTCTTCTCCATGCCGTCGGCGACCTCGCTGCGGATCTTCTCCTTCAGCGAAGCGTCGGCCAGGATGGCCTTGGTCCACTTGATGAGCGTGGAGAGCCTCTC
>VBGE01000335.1 GCA_005880345.1 Chloroflexota bacterium
TTTCTTCTCGAGCAGCGCCTCCAGGGCCGCACCAGCGACCTGGTTCGTGGAGACCTTGTCGTAGCCCATGATGGCCGAGAGGTTCGTCGCGAACGGGCCCTGCATCGCCGCGGCCCGATTCCACGAATAGAGCACGTCTTTTGCAGTGACCTTGTCACCGTTGGAAAAGGCGACGTCTTGCCGGAGCTTGAACGTGTACGTCGCGCCGTCGGCCGATATGGTCGGCATCGCGGCCGCGACGTCGGGCACGACGTTCAGGTTGTTGTCGAACTTGAGGAGACCGTCGAACAGGTTGTGCGCGACCTGGGCCTCGGCGTCGCTGTCGATCAGCGCGGGATCCAGCGTGCTGAGGTCGTGCTGGATGGGAAACCGCAGCGTCTGGTCGCCGGCGAGGCTTGTCGGGGCGCTCACACCCGGGGAGCCGTTGGAGCATGCGGCCAGCAGCAGGCAGGCGAGCGCCGCGGACAGCGGCCCACCCGTACTGCACCGACGCTCGGACCGGAAACGGCTCGACGGATCTTCGGCGCCCAGGCGGCCCATCTTCGGGCTCAGCGCCTGCGCTGCTCGCTTACGCATTCACGATGCGCTCGCTGCGCTGCTCGTCGCTTCGCCCGAATCTGGACCACCTGGATCACCGAATCTCTCGCCGAGCCTTTCCGGCCGAGCGTCTAGGATCATCGGTTGATGAGCGTACCCGGCAAGGGGCGGCGGCGCCAGGAAGGTGCGGAGAAGGTCACGGGGGCGACTCGGTTCACCGCGGACCTCGACCTGCCGGGGCTCTTGCACGTCCACCTGGTCCTCGCCCACGCCGCCAGCGCGCGCATCCGGAGCATCGAGACGAACGCAGCGCGCGGCGTGGCCGGAGTCGTGGACGTCGTCACGGGCGCGGACCTTCCTCAATCGAACGGGGCCGGCCCGGACCGGCCGCTCGCACTCGACCGCGTGTTTTACGTGGGCCAGCCGGTGGCGGCCGTCGTCGCCGAGACCGAGGCGGCGGCCGAGGACGCCGCGTCACTGGTCGAGGTCGACTACGAGGAGGCCGAGGTCGTGATCGATGCGGCCGCAGCCATGCAGGATGCCGCGCCGCTCGTGCTCGACCAGGACGAGACGGCGAGCGACGAGGATGCCTCTCTTCACGGCGCGTCCGCCGAGGCGGACGAGGCCCCCGATGAGCGACCGCGCAACGTCAGCGGCGTGGCCCACATCAAGCGCGGCGATGCCGACGCCGCGCTGCGGCAGTCCGATGTCGTGGTCAGGGGCACGTACCGCATCGCCGGCGCGCACCACTCCTTCCTGGAGACGCACACCGCTGCGGCGAGGCCGGAGCCCGACGGCGGCCTCACGATCTGGTCGCCGACGCAGGGACCATTCGTCGTCCGCGACAGTGTCGCCGCGCTGGTCGGACTGCCTCCCCGCAAGGTTCGCGTCGTCCCGATGCCGGTCGGCGGCGGCTTCGGCGGCAAGATCGAGCTTCTCGAGCCACTCCTTGCGCTGCTCGCCCTTCGCCTGCGGCGGCCGGTCCGCCTGGCCCTGGCGCGGTCGCAAGAGTTCGTCGTCGGCCGTCCTGCGCCCGGCGCCCAGCTCGACCTCGAGCTCGGGGCTCGGCAGGATGGCGAGCTCGTCGCGCTGCGGGCGCGCTACC
>VBGE01000336.1 GCA_005880345.1 Chloroflexota bacterium
AGCTTCCAGATCAGGACCTCGAGCGCGCTCTTGCCCGAGCTTCGCTCCCGATAGGCCGCTTCGAGCTGGCCAAAGCCCGGGAGGAGCTTCGATCCCAGCTGGTTCATGACCAGGTTGCTGTAGCCCTCGACCACCGACATCGTGCCCTGCACCTGCCGCATGACCCGCCACTGGGCCGGCAGCACGCCCGCGAATGCGGCGAACCGCGTAAAGGTCGGCCCCCTGCGGGTGACCGATTCGATCAGCGTGCGCATCGACTCTTCCATGTACGGCCGCAACCACGGATGCGCCGCGAACTGCCATGCGTGCGTCATCTCGTGGAGGATGAGCCAGCGCCTCAGGTCCTCTTCGGGCAGGTTGGCGTGACGCCGCCACTCGTCGAGATTGGTCTCGACCAGGTAGAGCCCTTCGCCGCCAATGGGCTCGGCGCCCAACAGCTGCGGGTCGTACTGACCGAGCACGCGCTGGCCGAGGAAGGCGAGCATGTAGCCGATGTAGCGGTTGACGCCCATGCGGCCCACCTCGACGATCAGCGAGTTGGGCATGCGGCCTGACTCGAGGACCGGGTCGACGACGCGCCGAAGGATGTCGAGGTTGAGGTCCAGCCAGCCCGCCCGGTCGAGGGCGTCGAACTGAGGCAACGACCTGCCGCGGGGCAAGGGACCGACGAAGTCGAGCAGCGGCTTCTCCAGCCTGGCGGCGAGCGAGCGGTAGGTCTTCGTCGCCGCGCCGAGCTGGGCCGCCTCGAGGGTCGGGTTGTCCAGGCGGGCACGCGCCATGTGGCGCACGTCATCCCAATCGAGAAGCAGAGTCGTCCCGCCGCGCGGGCGGACCGCCTCGGCCACCGCCGCCGTGGCCAGGCCGAGCAAGACGCCGTAAAGGGCAGGCCTTCCGTATCGCCTCATCGACCCCAGCCTACGAGGCCTCAAACTGGCCCCGCATGGTCACCGCCGACTACCAGCCGTTCTTCACCGCCAGCGTGGCGGCCAGCTCGGCGCTGATCGGCCTGCTGTTCGTTTCGGTCTCGATCGCGCCGGAGCGCATATTCGGGGAGGGTGCCGAGCCGAGAAAGCAGGCCCAGGCCGTCAGCGCGTTCTCGGCCCTGGCCAACGTCTTCTTCATTTCCATGACGAGCCTCATCCCCGGCGTGCTGCTCGGCCTGGTGGTCACGACCGTGGCGGCCGCGTCTACGGCCCAGCTCCTCGGCCTGCTGGTCAGGGCGCCGGTGTGGCGCGGCCACGGAGTCGCGATCTTGCGCGGCGCGCTCTTGTTCCTGGTGAGCGCGCTCATCTACGGCACCGAGCTGTACCTCGGCATCGTGCTCTGGATCAAGCCGTCCAGCTCCGGGGCGCTGATCGGGCTGCTCGAGGTTCTACTCGGCGGCTACGCGATCGGCCTCGGTCGGGCCTGGCAGCTTCTCGGCGCGCCGCGCACCGGACCGGTCTCGGGCCTGCTCGACCTGCTCGAAAGAAGACGGCAGGGGCCACCTAAACCGAAGGCCTGACGCCTACGCCTCGGATAGTCCGGACTATCCGAGGTTCTGGGCTCAACAATTGCTGCTTTGTCCGGACTATCCGGGATTGCCGCGACTACGCAGGCGCAGGGTTTCTAGTAGATGTAGGGCCAGTGCCGGTTTCGCTTGAAGACCACCTTGCAGCCGTCGCAGCGGAACACGATCTGGACGTGCCGCCGGCCGATGGCCTGGGCATCGCGGCCGCAGACCGGGCAGGAGGCCGTCTCCTCCATGTACATCGCGGGTATCGGGTCGACCTTGATTTCTAGACGCCGTCTTTTCTTTGACATTTGCCTCTTTGTTGCCTTTCCCTCAAACCAGGTGGTTGCTCAGACGTCGAGCTCTGTCACGTCCAGGTTCTTCAGGTCTTCCGGGGGGTCTACTCCAGCGCGCTGCAGCCGTTTGAGCAGGGCGAGGATGTAGCGAACGCCAGCCAGGTTGACGTGATGCTCTCGGGTCAGGGTCTGGATTGCCTGTAGCTTCATCACGTCCCGGCGCGAGTAGCGCCTTCGATTCGTAACGGTCCGCTTGGGGGAAATCATGCTCAAGTGCTCGTACATCATCAGAGTGCGCGGATGTACCTCCAGGATCTCGGAGGCCACACTGAGCGTGAAAATGGGCTTGTCCAAGTCGATGGACGAGTCGTGGTTGTTCGCGGCCGAGGTCGCGAATGTATCGCGGGACTTGACCTTCATTACTTTCAGGGGTGGGCGGGCTGTGTGGTTTAAGCGATTGAGAGCCTAACTTTGGGTGACAGGGGCGATTGCAGGTTGGGTGCAATTCTGAAAGCAACAAATGCGACAGGCAAAGAAGTTTTGTTAAGGAGCGCAGCCATATCGCCTAACAATGGCTTGCCAGGCTGGTTTCTGTTGCCTCAATACACTTAGCGGCCGTGCACGCCCTCCTCAGCCTGCTGCTCGTAAGCCTGTCGGTCGGCCTCAGCAACTTCGCCGGCGCCATCGGCATCGGCCTCAGCGGGATCAATGCCCGGACGCGGGTCCGCGTCGGCATCGCCTTCGGCTTCTTCGAGGCGCTCATGCCAGTCATCGGCCTGGTAGTAGGACACGAGG
>VBGE01000053.1:0-8820 GCA_005880345.1 Chloroflexota bacterium
CGCCGATCGTGCCGCTTCGCCGCATCGAGAGGGCGCGCGCCGCGGGGTGAGGGGTGTAGCCGAGCTCGCGCGCGACATCCAGGACCCGTTCCAGCGTCGCCGGCCCGAGCCGGTCGGGGTTGTTGAATGCGAAGGACACGGCCGTCTTCGAGACGCCGGCCGCCGAGGCCACGTCCGCGATGGTGACCCGGGACACCCAAGGCTCCTGGCATCGCGTTCTCCCCAAACTTCCCACGTCACGAGGCGTGGGCGCCAGCCCTAAACCGCTTTAGTAAAGCGGTTTAGAACGCTCAAGCCGGATCCTAGGGGGTCCCCGATGAGTTGTCAAGAACCCGCCTCGACAACTGTGTCGGAATGGCGGAAAAACATCGGCCTCGGTGCGCCTTTTGTGCCCAGATGGCGAACCATCATGCGTCGGTGCGCTTCGGTATCCCAGTCGCGACGGCGATCGATCCCGGGTCGACTTTGGGCTTCCGGTCCGAGGTCAGCAGGCCGTTCTGCTCCTGCTCCACGTCCGTCAGCTGCGTGTAGCAGAAGCCCTGCACCGGACCCGGCTCCATCAGCGCATCGATGAGGCGCTGGTACGACGCGGCGAAGGCCGCCTCGTCCGCCACCTCGAGCCAGCCCCACCCGCCCGAGCCCGCCACGCGCAGGCCACCGAACTCCGTGACCATCACCGGCTCACCGCGATAGGCGAACCCGGCGTCATAGGGAGGATGGCCGTTGGCGCTGCCATCGAGCGCCGAATCGAGCGATCGATAGCGGCGGGCCAAGTCTTCTGGCGGCGAATAGTCGTGGATGGTGCAGAGGTCGGTCAGCGAGTGCAGCCAGCCGTCGTTGGAGACAACCGGCCGCGTGGGGTCGAGGTCCTTGGTCAGTCGATACATGCGGATCAGAAAGTCGGATCGGGTCGACGCCTCGACGTGGTCGAGGCCGAAGCTCTCGTTGGCGGGCACCCACGCGACGACCGATGGGTGGCCGCGGTCGCGCCGTACGACGTCCGCCCATTCGGCGGCGAGCCTGCGCTCGGCCTCGGCGGAATGTTCATGGAAGCTCGGCATCTCCGACCACACCAGAAAACCGAGGTGGTCGGCCCAGTACAGCCAGCGCGGGTCCTCGACCTTCTGGTGCTTGCGTGCGCCGTTGAAGCCGAAGGCGCGGGCGAGCTCGATGTCCCGGCGCAGCGCTTCGCCATCCGGGGCGGTGAGCAGGCCCTCGGGAAAGTAGCCCTGGTCGAGGACCAGCCGCTGGACAAACGGCTCGCCGTTGAGCAAGAAGCGGCCGTCACGCGTCTCGACTGTTCGAAACCCGAAATAGGTCTCCACGCGATCGCCGGCCATTGTGCACTCGAGGTCGTACAGAGTTGGCGAGTCCGGGTGCCATGGGGCGACGTGGTCTAACTGCATCTCGCCCGTCCCTGGCGGGCCTGACCAGCGCCCGACGACGACCCCTTCCAATTTCGCGATGAGCTCGACCGGCGCGTCGCCGGCCACGTCGAATTTCAACTTGCCCTCGCCCAGGCTTGGCTGCAAGCGGATGCCCTCGATGTGGCGCATGGGCAGCGGCTCGAGCCAGACGGTCTGCCAGATGCCGGTCGTGGGGGTGTAGAAGATCCCTTCCGGCGGCCACTTCCAGTACTGCTTGCCGCGGGGAATCGTGCGGTCGGCGATGGGGTCCTCGGCGCGCACGACCAGCGTGTTGCCGCGCGGCCGCACCACCGCTGTGATGTCGGCGGTGAACGGCGTGTGGCCGCCCTCGTGCCGCGCGACCTCGACGTCGTTGACCAAAACGACGGCGCGGTAATCGACCGCACCGAGGTGCAGCAGCAGGCGCTCGGCTTGAGGTGCATCGAAGATGCGCCGGTACCACACCACGTCGCCTGGCAGCTCGCCGACCCCTGAAGCCTTCGACTCCGGACAGAAGGGAACCAGGATGCGGCGGTCGAATCGCGCCACCGACCCCACGCCGTACTCCCACTCGCCATTCAGGTCGATCCATGACTCGCGATAGAGCGACGGTCGCGGATAGTCGGGGTTAAGAATCGTCAAGGACCGCCACTTCCTTCATCATTGCGCGCCGTGGCGCCGTTGCGATTGCTCCAGGTCGGTCTTGGGCCGCACGGTCGCAACTGGGCCCGACATGTGGTGCCCGCCATCCGCGAGGTCCAGGCGGTTGGCTACGTCGACAAGGATCCCTACTCGCTCGACGCGTTTCGCGAGGAGTCGGGCGTCGCGGCGCGCCAGTGTTTCGAGTCGCTGAAGGAGGCCATCGAGGCCACCGTCCCGGAGGCCGTCCTCAACACCACGGCACTCGCGGGGCACACCCCCGTGACCAAGGCGGCGCTCGACGCGGGGCTGCACGTGCTGGTCGAGAAACCGTTTGCGTCCAGCCTGGCCGAGGCGCAGGTCATGGCCGACTACGCCGCCGTCAGGGCACGGGTTCTGATGGTCAGCCAGAACTACCGCTTCTTCCCCGCACCGCGCATCATCGCCGCGATGATCCACGAGTCTGACCTGGGCGAGCTGTACCAGGTGTCGATCGACTTCCGCCGCTACTCGGCCCGCGGCGTAGGCGGAGCGCGCCGGCACCACCTCGAAGAGCAGCCTCTGCTCGTCGACATGTCGATCCACCACTTCGACCTGCTGCGGCTGATCCTCAGTCGCGAGCCGCAGCGCGTGTACTGCGAGGCGTGGAATCCAGGCTGGACGGTCTTCAGCGGACCCCCGGTCGCCATCGCATCCGCAGTCTTCGAGGGCGGCGTGGTGGTCAGCTATCGCGGCAGCTGGATCAGCGCCGCGCCGGTCACTCCGTGGGCCGGCGAGTGGCGGATGGAGTTCGAGAACGGCGAGGTGACGTGGAGCAGCGCGGCCGACAGCGACCCGACTCAGGACCGCGTGGCAATCCGGCTGCGAGGGGCGGAGGAGCGCACGCTCGAGCTGCCGGCGATGGCGCGGACCGGCATCCCCGCCGCCCTCGCGGAGTTTGCGAGCGCCATCCGCGAGGATCGCGAGCCGGAGACTTCGGGCCGGCGCAACCTGGGCACCATCGCGTTCATGGAGGCGGCCGTCGAATCCGCCGCACGGCGCGAGGCGGTGAGGGTGCGACCGACCGGAGAAGCCACCGGCGCAGCCGCGGCACTCTGATGGCCGGCAGCGGCCGGCTGCGCGTGACCGTGTGGAACGAGAACGTGCACGAACGGCGCGAGGAGTCGGTCCGGCGGATCTATCCGCAAGGGATGCACGCGCCGATCGCCGAGGGGCTGCGCCGCGAGCTCGGTGAACACGTCACGGTGCGGGTGGCCACGCTCGACGAACCCGAGCACGGCCTGACCGACGATGTGCTCGCGGAGACCGACGTGCTCACGTGGTGGGGCCACGCCTCTCATGACAGGGTGGCGGACGCCGTGGTCGAACGTGTGCACGCGCGTGTGCTCGACGGCATGGGCCTGGTGGCGCTGCACTCGGCGCACAAGTCGAAGATCTTCATGCGGCTCATGGGGACGACGTGCAACCTGCGCTGGCGCTCCGATCCCGGCGGCGAGCGCGAGGTCATCTGGACCGTGAACCCATCGCATCCCATCGCGGTGGGAGTCCCGCAGCCCATCGTCATCCCGCACCAGGAGATGTACGGCGAGTTCTTCGACATCCCTCCGCCGGACGAGCTGGTCTTTATCAGCTCCTTCGCAGGCGGCGAGGTGTTTCGTGGCGGGTGCTGCTTTCACCGCGGCGCGGGCCGCATCTTCTATTTCGGCCCCGCCGACCAGGAATTTCCTGTGTACCACCAGCCTGAGATCCAGCGGGTCATCGCCAACGCGGCGGCGTGGTGCGCCCGAGTCGCGCCGGCCAACGACATACCTTCGACACGCGAGGCCAATGCGCAGCGAAACTGGTACCTCAGTCGAGATTGAGACCGATCACCGAGATCGGGGCCGCCGTGGCCGGCACCGGTTTCATCGGAGTCGTGCACGTGGAGGCCCTGCGCCGGTTGGGCGTGCAGGTGCGCGGAGTCGTGGGCTCGAGCGCCGAGCGCGCGGCGGAACGTGCGCGGGACCTGGGACTGTCGGCCTACGAGAGCTTCGAGGCCATGCTCGCCGATCCTCGAGTCGAGGTCGTCCACATCGCGACTCCGAATCACCTGCACCACGAGCAGGCGAAGTCGGCGCTCGCCGCCCGGAAGCATGTCGTGTGCGAGAAGCCGCTGGCGATCAGCTCAAACCAGTCCGCCGATCTTCTTCGCCTCGCCGAGCTCAGCGGACTCGTCCACGCGGTCAACTACAACCTCCGGTTCTATCCCGTGCTGCAGCACCTGCATGGGCTCGTCGGCGAAGGCGGGCTCGGGGAGGTGCGCCTGGTGTCGGGCCACTACCTGCAGGACTGGCTGCTCCATGAGGACGACTGGAGCTGGCGCCTCGATCCGCGGCTTGGCGGCGGCCTGCGCGCAGTAGCCGACATCGGGTCGCACTGGATGGACATGACCTCCTTCCTGACCGGGAGGCGAATCGAGGCAGTGATGGCCGACCTCGCCACCTTCATCAAGTCGCGCCGGGGGCACGAGATGACCACGGAAGATGCGGCAACGATCCTGCTCCGGTATGAGGGTGGCGTGCGCGGCGCCATGACCACCTCGCAGGTGAGCCCGGGCCGCAAGAACTCGCTCGGGTTCCAGATCGACGGAGCCGATTCGGCCGCGTCATGGAACTCGGAGCGACCGGACGAGCTGTGGCTCGGCCATCGCGGACGGCCCAGCGAGGTCCTGCTTCGCGACGCCGCGATCATGAACGAAGAGGGCCGCAGAGCCACGTGGCTGCCGGGCGGGCACGCCGAGGGTTTCGGCGAGACCTTCAAGGCGCTCTACGCGGCGGTATACCGCGCAGTGGCGGAAGGCGCTCCGGGCCCCGGCTATCCGACCTTCGCGGATGGGCACGACCAGATGCTCGTCCTCGACGCCGTGGCGCGGAGCGCGCATGAGCAACGTTGGGTCGAGGTGGCGCGGTGAAGCTCGGCCTCCTGACCGCAGCGCTGCCCGACCTCTCTCTGGAAGAGGTCGCACGGTGGTCGCACGACAACGGGTTCGACGCGCTGGAGATCGCATGCTGGCCGGCCGGCGGCGGCACCGGGCGCCGATACGCAGGCGTGTCGCACATTGATGTCGACCACCTGGAGCCGAAGGCGGTGCGCAGCATCATGCGGCGCTACCACCTCGACATCTCCGCCCTCGCGTACTACCCGAACAACCTGGACCCCGACACGGACGCCCGGCAGGCCGTCAATGATCACCTCAAACGAGTCATCGAGGCGGCGCAGCAGCTGGAGGTTGCGGTCGTCGGCACCTTCGTGGGCCGCGACCAGCACCGGTCCGTCGACGACAACCTCGAGGACTTCGCGCGCGTGTGGCCGCCCCTTGTCCGGTTCGCGCGCGATCACGGCGTGAAGGTGGCGATCGAAAACTGTCCGATGCTCTTCTCCGCCGACGAGTGGCCGGGCGGCCGCAACCTGGCCTACTCGCCCGCCATCTGGCGCCGCATGTTCGAGATCGTGCCCGACGACAACTTCGGCCTGAACCTCGACCCGTCGCACCTGGTCTGGGAGTTCATCGACTACGTGCGCGTCGTGCGCGATTTCGCGTCACGCATCTTTCACGTCCACGCCAAGGACATGGAGATCGACCGCGATGGCCTGTACGAGCATGGTGTGATGTCGCTGGGCATGGGCTGGCAGGTGCCGCGGCTGCCGGGCCTCGGCGAGGTGCGCTGGGACAGGTTCATCGGCGCGCTGTACGCCGCGGGCTACGACTGGGTCGTCTCGATCGAGCACGAGGACCGCAACTTCGAAGGCAACATCGAGCTCGTGCAGCGCGGCTTCGTTGTTGCACGCAACGCGCTGCGACCCCTGATCGTCTAGGCCAGCTTGCCCGCTCGGTAGAAGGCGACGATCATCCCTGTCGCCACCGCGGCGAGGACGACCGGCGTCCAGCGAACGCCGTATCCCGCGATCACCAGCCCGATTGCGCCCGGCCCGACGATGCCGCCGATGGCCGCTGCCGGGAACAGCCACGAGCTGGAACGCGCGTCGCCCGGCCTGAGCCTGGCGAGCCACACGATTCCGGTGGGAAAGATGGGCGCGATCGCGAAGCCCGCGACCACGTAGGCCCACGGCGCAATGAGCCCGATCGACGCCGCCAGCAGCGCGACCGACGCGACGGCCGAGCCGGTCAGGATGATGACCTCCTCGGGGATCCGCGCGGGCGCCAGCGTCATCAGCAACCTCCCAGTCATCAGCGCAAGGAAGAACCCGGACGTGAACGCCGCCGCGGCGCGCGAGCCGACTCCCACCGATTCGAGGTGTGACGTCATCCACCCGCCCGTCCCGTTCTCGATCCCCACATAAAGGACGAAGGCGATGACGAACACGGCGACCAGCAGCTCGGGCCGGCCCGGCCGCCCCGCGGCGACGGGAAGGCGGCCGGCGATGCCGGCTGCGCCTGGGATCAGGGCGAAGGCGAGCACCGCCGCCCCGAGATACAGAAGCGTGAAGTGGTCGGCGGCCAGGGCCGCCACCAGGACCGGACCCGCGACGGCGCCCGCGGAGTAGACGCCGTTCAGCCCGCTCAGCAGCGCGGCCCGCCTCGCGCCCGAGCTGTAGGCGACGAGCTGGTTGAGCCCGAGGACGAGTGCGCCGAAGCCCATGCCCACCACGACCACGCCGGCGAGGAAGGCGGGCCACGCCGAGGCCAGCGCGATGACCACGCATCCGGCGCCTGAGACCGCATTGGCGGCCATCACGAGCACGCGACCCGTCACCCTCTCCGTCGCGCGCATCGCGGCGAACACGCCGACCAGAGCGCCGGCGAAATAGACGCTGATGGTCGCGCCCGCAACCGGAAGGCTGACCCCGAAGCGTCGCGTCAGGTGCTCCAGCAGCGGGCCGAAACCGCCGACCACCATGCCCAGCAGGAGGAACGTGAAGGCGATCGTGAGGATCCCCGTGCGGGACAGCACGATGCGCTGGGCGGGGAGCAAGACGCCTCGGAAGATACGGCACTAACATGCCCGGGATGGACGACACGCTGCGCTTCCCCGACGCCTTCCTGATCGGCGCTTCGATCTCCGCCTACCAGACCGAGGGCGGCAACACCAACACGGATTGGTGGTGGTGGGAGCACATCGCCTCCACGCCATGCAGCGAGCCCTCGGGTGACGCGTGCGACTTCTATCACCGATTCCGCGAGGACATCTCGATGCTGGCCCACTTCGGGCTCAACGCTTTTCGTTTCGGCATCGAATGGGCCCGCATCGAACCGGCTGAAGGCGAGTTCTCAAGGGCCGAGCTGGCGCACTACCGGCGCATCCTCGACGCATGTCACGAGCACGGCGTGACGCCGATGGTCACCTTCCATCACTTCACGCTGCCCAGGTGGCTGCACGAGCAGGGCGGCCTCACGGCGGATCGATTCCCCGCGCTCTTCGAGCGGTACTGCGACCGCGCCGCGCAGGCGCTGGGCGACCGGATCGGCTACGCGTGCACGATCAACGAGCCGCAGGGCCTGGGCTCGAGCGGCTGGTTGCTCGGCGTCAACCCGCCCGGCCACACCGACGACCGCGAAGGCGCGCAGCGCGCAGTCGACAACCTGCTCGAAGCGCACCGCCTCGGCGCGGCGGCCATTCGCGCGCGCGCCGGTGTGCCGACCGGGGTGACGCTTGCGCTGCCCGACCTGCAATACGAGGACGGGGCGCAGCCAGGCAACAGCTCGCTGGAGCTCGAATCGAAGGTCAGCGACTGGTTTCTCGAGCTGGCGCGCCGCGACGACTTCGTCGGGGTGCAGAGCTACACGCGGTTTCGCTACGGACCCGAAGGCCCGCGCAGTCCGGGCCACGACTGGAGCGACACGACGCTCGAGGTGGAAGAGACCGACCACACGACGCAGATGGGCTACGAGTTCTACCCGAAGGCCATCGGCGGCGCCATCCGGCGCGCTCATCGAGCATGCCCGGGCGTGCCCATCCTCGTCACCGAGAACGGCATCGCCACCTCCAACGACGAGAAGCGAATCGCCTACATCGACGCGGCGATGCGAGAGGTCCTCGCCTGTCTGGGCGCCGGCATCGATGTGCGCAGCTACATGTACTGGTCGCTGCTCGACAACTTCGAATGGGCGATGGGCTACGCGCCGACGTTCGGCCTGGCCGCGGTCGACCGCCAGACGTTCTCGCGCCACCCGCGCCCGAGCATGTCGTGGCTTGGCTCCGTGGCACGAGGTCGCGAATTGCCTAACCGTGTGATGATGCCCATGTGATCCGGCCTCCGGTCGAAGCGAACTCAGGCCTCGCCGCGGTCCTGCGCGGCGTGGTCGCGGACTTCCAGCAGACCACCGGAGCCGACATCGTCTCGATCGTCCTTTACGAAGAGTCGACGCACATCTACTACGCGCCCTTCGCCGCCGGCCAGCCGCAGGAGGGACTGCTCGACTCGCTGACCGACATGCACGAGCAGCTCACGCGCTACCTGGCCGACGAGCGCCAGGGCAAGATCCAGGACGAGCTCGGCGTGCACCAGTACGGGTCGACGGTCTGGCTGACGGTCACCCGACAGCGCCTGGTGGCTCGCAACGCTCCGGCCGAGATCGACTCCACCTTCATCCGCCGCTATCAGGTCCAGTCCACCATCGGCCTCCCGCTGCTGGCGGGCGACCGGCTGCTCGGCCTGGTTTACCTCAACTACCGCTCGCGAGAGAAGGCGCCCGACGACAACAGGTTGAAGGAGCTGGAGGGCCGGGCTTCGACCGCTGCGGCCCTGGTCCAGAACGCCCTCGAAGCAGCCGAGC
>VBGE01000053.1:8839-10500 GCA_005880345.1 Chloroflexota bacterium
TCCATCGCGCTGGCCGACTTGCTCATGGCGAGCAACCTGGACGGCGCGGCCATCTACCAGTTCGGGCATCATCGCTCGCACCTCGAGCTGGTGACCGCGCACCTGCGCGTCGCCGCCCCGATGCGCGTGGACCGCAGCGACAGTGCTGTCACGTGGGTTTCGGCGGTCGAGACGACGGTCGCCGCGGCCACCGCCGAAGCCGACCTGCACCCCATCGCGACGTATGCGCTGGGCCAGGCGGAGGAGCCCCATGGCTACCTCGTCGTGTTGAGCCGCGACCGCCTCGCCACGGTGCGGCGCGCGCCGGCGACCGACGAGATGCTGAGAGCGGGCGCGCAGCTGATCGGCGGCGCGCTCGCCACACAGCGCCTGATCGCCGACCTCGAGAACAGCAACCGGCTGTTGAGCGCGCTCGGCGACATCACGATCTCGATCCTCAAGCCAGGCGCATCGCGGCACGAGGTCATCGACATCGTGGTCAGCCACCTCACGGACTCCGACGTGCCCGAATTCGACTTCAACTTCGCCACGGTCTACCTGCTCGACGAGCGAGACGACGGCGGGATCGTGGTGCGCATGGCCGCGGGCCGGGCGACGACCACCGCGATCGAAGCGGCGCCGGGCACGTCGCCGCATGCGGGCAAGAGGGTCCCGAAATGGGCGCTCGAGGAGGACAGGCTCCTGGCCGAGGAGGACGTCCTCGTCTACGTCGCGCGGAGCTGGCAGCCGGCCATCGTCGGCACGCTGCCTTCGGCCGACCGCGGCGACGTCATGTCGGGCGGCATCCCCGCTCCGCACACGTGGATCGAGGTCCCCGTGGTGTACGGCAACGGCATGGTCCAGGGACGTGTCCTCTCGGTCCTCATCGGCGACGGCGAGCGCGCGCGGTCGGGCGAGGCGGCTCCTTTCACGCTCGCGGGCGAGGTTTTCGACCGCAGCGGCCACAAGGACCTGGTGCGCATCTTCGTGCCCTTCGGCAGCGACCAGTCGCGACGCGCGACGGGCGTGCTCGAGGTCGGCTATCACCGTTCGGACCAGCGCCGCCCGGACTGGGGCCAGGTCGAGGCGCTGCGCGCCGCGGCCGCGCAGCTGGCGGTGGCCGTCGAGATGGCCCGTCTCTACGAAGACGCCCAGCGCCACGCTCACCAGCTCGAGCTGGTCGCCGACGTGAGCAAGGCGATCGCGAGCTCGATCGACCTGGATCAGACGCTCACGCTCGTGGCCCAGAACCTCGCCCGCCTGGTCGATGCATCGCTGTGCCAGATCGCGCTCTACGAGGAGGACCGCGAGGGCTGGTACGGCGCCGCCGCGTCGGACCTCGAAGAGCAGTGGCGGCGGCAGCATGGCGAGCGAGGCGATGCCTCCTTCCTGTTCCACGTGCTCGACAGCGAAGAGCCGGTCGTGATCGACGACGTGTCCCAGAGCGCGCAGGTCGATCCCGCATACGTCCGCGCGTTCGGTTTGAAGTCGTTGATGGCGCTGCCATTGATCGCCGACGAGCAGGCGATCGGCGCGGCGGTGCTCGGCGAGCGCACCCGGCTCCGGCGCTTCACGCCTGACGAGGTCCAGCGCGCGCAGGCGCTCGCCGTGCAGGCGGCGGTGGCGATCAAGAACGCCCGGCTGCACGCGCTGGCCGAGGAGGAGCGACACCTGCAGAAGGA
>VBGE01000337.1 GCA_005880345.1 Chloroflexota bacterium
ACGAGGACTTCAACCTGTCGACCGCGCAGTCGACGACCGTGCGTGAGCTCGCCGAGCTGATCTGGCGCAAGGTGCACGGGCCGGGCAGGCCACTCCGCCTTGTCTCGGACCCGCCCTACGAGCATGACGTGCAGATGCGCATACCCGACGTGCGGAAGGCGCGTGAGGTTCTCGGATTCGAGGCCACCACCTCGCATCCCCGTCTATAACGAGGGCGAGAACGTCGTGCCCACGCTGCGTGGCGTCGTGGAGCAGACGAAGACCCGGCCGCTCGAAGTGCTTGTGGTCCACGACTTCGACGAAGACACCACTGTGCCGGTGGTCAAGCGGCTGCAGGTGGAACTTCCGCAGCTGCGCCTGCACAAGAACACACTCGGCCGTGGCGCCCTCAACGCCATGAAGTCGGGTCTCCGCGCCGCTCGCGCCCAGTACGTGTTGATCACGATGGGCGACGGCTCGGATGACCCCGCCGACATCGATCCCATGTACCGCCTCGCGCAGGGTGGAGCGGACGTGGTGGCCGGCTCGCGCTACATGCGCGGCGGGCACCAGGTCGGCGGCCCGCTGCTCAAGCGCACGATGTCGCGCACGGCGGGTCTTTCGCTCCATTGGGTCGGCGGGCTTCCGGTGCACGATGCAACGAGCAACTTCCGCCTCTACTCGAAGCGGCTGCTCAACCAGGTCAGCATCGAGTCACAGGGCGGCTTCGAGCTCGGCCTCGAGTTGACTGTGAAGGCATATCGGCTCGGCATGCAGGTCGCCGAGGTTCCTACGACGTGGCGAGATCGAACCGAGGGCCAGAGCCGTTTCAAGTTATGGGAGTGGCTCCCGCGTTACTTGCATTGGTACTGGCGCGGAATTGGAGGACGTTTTTCGATCAGCCGATAGGATGGGCGGCGTGACCCGCCTGGCTGCAGCGGCAGCGGCAGCGACTGCCGCCATCACGTTTCTCCCCTCCACCGCCTCGGCAACCTCAGCCACACCTTCACCGTCGCTCGACACGGTGCTCGCCGCGCCGCCGAGCGGCTACTCCGAGCTGACGTCGGCGCCGTTCCACGGCCACTTCACCGCCTCCCAGTACGCGGCGCAGACGGCGGACGCGTCCAAGAAGGCCAGTGTCGAGGCAACGCTGAACCGCGAAGGTTTCGTCGACGGCTACGGCGATGCGTGGATCAGCACCAGCACAGGCCATGTGCTGGTCGAGTGGGTTCTCGCCTTCAGCGGAGGGCGCGGAGCGCAGCACTGGCTGATAGCCGCTGAAACTGGAGACAAGTCCGACCCGACCTACTCGCATGCCGACACGATGTCGGGCATCGACCCCTACTACGGCGAGCACGTCGTAGACGCTGCGAACAAGACGGCGGGCGATGCCTTCTCGTTCGCGAAGGGCAACGACGTGTTCCTGGTCCTGGTGGCGTCGGCCTCCGACAACAACCTGGCGACGGCCACAGCGCAGGCCAAGGCGCAGCACGACTCTGCGCCCGAGAGCACGATTCCTTCCTCACACTGGCCGGAAAACCAGAGCAACTCAGCCGCTTTCGACGCCGGCCGCGTAACTGCCTACGTCCTCGTTGCGGTCCTGATCCTCGCCGTAGTCGGCGTGGTCGTGGGTTTGATCCTCCGGAGCCGGCGGCGGCCCCTGGCGCCGGCGTACGGCGGCGGCATGGCCGCGCCCGCGGTCCAGCTCTCGCCCGACGGCAACTACTGGTATGACGGCCAGGGGTGGCGCGACGCGTCGCAGGAGGTTCCTCCGACGGCGCAGCGATCCAGCGACGGAAATCTATGGTGGGATGGGCGCACGTGGCGCCCGGTTCCGCAACCGGGCACACCACCACAAGCGCCCACAGGCTGAGCTGGGCGCCGCACGCCTGACCACCGTACTGGCCGCGGCCGT
>VBGE01000054.1 GCA_005880345.1 Chloroflexota bacterium
AGATCGCGTGCGACTGGTCGGGAACCTGCGACGCCATCGCGTCGATACGCTGCGCGAGCTCCACCTCCGATTCTTCGCGGTGTGTCTTCCAGGGCGTCGGGTTCGACCAACCGGTCGAGATCATCGCGAAGCCTTCGATCTCCACCACGCGGCCCTCGCCCAGCTCGACCAGCTCCGCCCGCCGGATCACGTCGTCCACTTCCATCTCGTCGTCGTTGCCCGGGCAGACAAAGCAGCGGATACCTGTGCCGCGGAGCTTGTCGGCGGCCAGCTTCATCCACCTGTCGACGCCCTCGAGCATCACGTCCTGGAAGCATTCGGCCCGCTTGGCTGGGTCGTGATCGAGCTCCTGCAATCGCTCGACGGTCATCTGCAGAGGGTAGTAGCCCTTGCGCCGGATGTTGCCCTCGACCTCCGCGACCTGGTCGGCGGTGACGGCTTGCCGCTCGCCTCCCAGCGTGACCGTGTAGTGGCCGTTCTCGGCGACGATCGGCACGATCGCCTTGCCGGTCATGTCGCCACCGCAGATGAGGACATCGGCGCCATAGAACTTGGCCGCGTTCAGGAACTTCTTCCAGCACACCTCTGAGCCATGCAGGTCGGTCGCGAAGAAGACCTTGGGCATCTATCTCTCCACGAGCGCTTTGCGGATCTCGCCCTCGAACCCGATCACGTGCCGCCGCATGATCGTCTCAGCGAGGTCGCCGTCGCCGGCCACGACAGCCTGCAACAGGTCCACGTGCTCATCGACGGCCTCGCGCAGCCTCACCTCACGGTCGAGCACCAGGTACCAGAGGCGCAGGCTCAGGTTGAAGTAGCGCTCGAGCGTCGCCTCGAGAAACGTGTTTCGCGCGGCGCGGTAGAGGGAGCGGTGAATCCTCTGGTCGAGCTGCATGAGGTCGCGCTGGTCGGTGACATAGCCACGCGTGAGCAGCTCGACCAGCTCCGCAAGCGCCTCGCGATCGGCGCCGCTCAACTTCTCGGCCGCCAGCCGCGCGGCGTGGGATTCGATGACGACCCGGACCTCGGTGATGCGCGCCAGGTCGGTGATGTTGACGTCAGTGACGAACGTCCCTCGATGCGGTATCGACTTGACGAGATTCTCGCGGGCCAGGCGCTGCAGCGCCTCCCGGATCGGCGTCCGCCCGATCTTCAGCTCCTCGCGCAGCCGCGCCTCGTTGACGACGGACCCTGGCGGCATCTCCAGGCTCACGATGCGCTCGAGGATGCGGGCGTAAGCCTCCTCGCTCTGCGAACGGACCGCGACCGGTTCGGCGACCGCCATTTGCCCCTTCCCTTCCATACCTGGCGATATGCGACCGATATACCGGCGCGGAACGTAGCACCGGCCGGGTGTCCCGTCAATTGGAAGGTTGGGCTGCCTCGTCCATCCATCGCTGCGGCCTGTCGGAGCGCAGCACCTCGAGCGCTCGCTCCCATCGGCCGGTGTAGTAGCCGTGGAAGTCGTAGTCGACGGCCGAGATCCTGGCCTGGATGGCGCCCCACAACGTCCAGCCGACGTCGGACATGAGCGCGAACAGGTTCATCCGCGCCAGCTGGCGTCGGTCGACGGTCCCGAAATAGGCCCGGCAGAGGGCCGCGCGCATGTCCTGGTCGAACTCCGCCTCCTGCGCCGTGTTGCCCAGGTCGAAGCACGGGTCGTTGTTGCCGCTCAGCTCGTAGTCGACGATGCGCAAGGCGGTCCCGTCGTCGATGAAGTTCTCGCAGAGCAGGTCGTTGTGACATGGCGCCTGGGGCAGCGCCGCCACGCTCACCGCCCTCTCGATGGCGGCCACCCTCGGCAGCCACTCGCGGTAGTCGGATGGGATGGTGACACCGTGCTCGTCGACGATTCGCAGGTACTCCTCGACCAGCCGGAACATGTCGAAGTCCTGGAGAAAACGCGGGGCCGCGTGGAGGCGGTGGAACGACTGGGCCATGCGCGCCGCCATGCGGTCCGACTGGAGCGCGCGCGCCGACATCGTCGTTCCCGGAATGAACTCCAGCACCATGACGTCGGCGCCTGCGACGTGCTCGAGGACTTGTGGCCCGATGCCGGTGGTCGCCGCCGCCTTGGTGTTGAAGACTTCGTTGGCGCGGTCGATCGACAGCAGCTCCGTGGACTGGCCTGGCAGGCGCATCACGTAGCGGCGGCCGTCGCATTCGACCAGGTAGTTCTCGTTGGTCAGCCCGCCGGACAGGATCGAGATCGAAACGGCTCGCCCCTTCCAGAGCGAGACCCGCGCCGCCGCATCCTCAGCCCGCGTGCTCATGCTCAAGCACCCTGTCCCGCATCACCGTCGCGGGCAGCATCTTGCCGAACACTTCCACTTCGACCTGTGCCGCAGGCTTCAGGCCGATGGGCAGGTACGAGCAGGCCAGGTTGCGCCGCACTGTGAAACCGTAGGCGGTGCTGCGCAGGCGCCCGACCACACGACCCTCGGACCAGACGGCTTCGCCCCCATAAATAGGGACGTAAGCTTCGGCGCCCACGGCGATGGTGCGCAGCCGCCTCGAGACCTCGCGCGGAACGTCCGGCCACTTGTCGCGGTCGACAGCAAAACCGAGCCCCGCTTCGTAGGGGTTGTCCAGCAGGCCCATGTCTGTGCCGTAGTAGCGGTAGCCCTTCTCCATGCGGAGCGAGTCCAGCACCCTGTAGCCGCCGGGCGTGATGCCGAACTCGGCGCCGGCCTCCATCAGGCGATCCCACACCTGGCCCGCCCACTCTGGGTTGGCATAGAGCTCCCAACCGAGCTCGCCGACGTACGTGACGCGCTGGGCGAGCACCGCCAGACCGGAGATGCGAATCTCGCGCGCCTGCATGAAGGGGATTCCTGTCTCTGACACGTCGTCATCCGTCACGCGCTGCAGGACCTGGCGCGCGAACGGGCCCCACATCCCGATCACCGAGAGATCTTCCGACGACTCGCGTATCTCGACTTTCTCGTCGCGCACCTGCATGCGCACCCAACCCAGGTCGCTGTTCACGTAGCCGGCGCCCGTGACGAGCCGGAAGTGGTCGCGCGCGAGGCGCGTGATGGTGACGTCGGCGGCGATGCCGCCCTTCGGCTCGAGCAGCTGTGTATAGACCACCGATCCCACGGGGCGGTCGATCCGTTTGCCGGCGACGCGCTCGAGCAGTCGCAGCGCGCTCGAACCTGTGACCTCGACCTTTCCGAACGAGCTCATGTCGATCATCCCGACGCGCTCGCGAAACGCGCGATGCTCTTCGTCCAGGCGGTCGAAGTAAGGAGGACGGGTGAACCCGAACGCTCGCTGGTCCGCGCCCGCGCGGCGCCAGGCCCGCCTGGGCTCGAAGTAGGCCGGCCTCTCCCAGCCGTGCTTGACGCCGAAGACGGCGCCGAGGTCCTGCATCCGCGTATGCAATGCGCTGGTGCGACGCGGCCTGCCCCACTCGTCGGAGTCATACGGGTACCGGAGGTAGTAGTAGTAGCGGTATGCCTCGCGGGCCAGCTCGGCGACGTAACGATGGTCGCGATGGATCGGGCCGAATCGCCAGGGACGATACGGGTACAGGTCGAGCTCGGTCTCGCCTGTGGTGACGAGCTCGGCGATCGCACGGCCGATGCCGCCGGCGCCGCCGAAACCGTTGAGGGAAAGGCCGGCGGCCATATAGAGGCCGCGGGCACCGGGCACAGGCCCGACGAGCGGGCCCGAGTCCGGCGTCATGGCGTCGGGATGGCAGACCAGCTTGACGATGCCTGCTTCATGGAGAAAGGGAAACCGTCGCGCCGCGCCCGCGAGCAGAGGTTCGAAGCGTGCCTGATCGGGCGGCAGCGAGACGCCCGCATGGTCCCACGGCACGCCGTCGATCCATCGCGCCACCGGGTTCTGCTCATAGCCGCCCAGAACCATGCCTCCCGCCTCCGACTTGCCGTACACGAGGTTGTCCGGGTCGCGGAAGCAGGGCATGTCGTGTGGCATCTCGTGGCCGGGGACCGCGAGCAGCGCGGCATGCTGGTGGTCGACCGGCGTCGACACGACGAACGCGCCCGCCATCGCCGCGATCTGCGGGCCCCAGATTCCGCCCGCGACGACGACGACGTCCGTCTCGATGCGTCCCTGCTCCGTGTCGACCGCTCGCACCGCCATGCCGTCCGACATCTCGATGCCGGTGACCCGGCGATGCGTGAGCACCTGGGCACCGAGCTTGCGCGCAGCCTCAGCCAGCGCATATGTCGCCGTGTGCGGATCGAGATGACCGTCGCCCGGCACCCACACCGCGCCGTACAGCGAGTCCGGCGTGATGACAGGCATGCGGCTCGCGGCCTCTCCCGCCGACACCAGCTCGACGTCCAGGCCAATGCCGCGCGCGCGGCTCACGCCGCGCTGCAGCTCCATCAGCTGATCCTTGCTCGATGCGAAGCGCAGGCTGCCCACCGTCTCGAACACGCCGAGCTCCTGGTACAGCTCGATGCTGTAGCCGCGGAATCGCATCATCGTCGGCGAGGGATTGAACTGCGTCACGAGCCCCGCGGCGTGGCAAGTCGACCCGCTGGTCAGCTCGTCCTTCTCGAGGAGAACCACGTCCCGCCAACCGGCTTTGGCCAGGTGGTACACAACGCTCGTGCCGGTGATGCCGCCGCCGATGACGACGGCGCGGGCTTGCTCCATCCCGGTGGAATCGTATGCCCGGATAGTCCGGACTATCCGGGCTTTAGCGCCGACCCCAGCCTGGTTCGTCCGGACTATCCGGAGTCAAGACATCTGTCACTCCGGCAGTGGCTGCTGTTTTGTCTCCGGCAAGAGGAACAACAGCAGAGCCCCGGCGATGGCCGCCACTCCGCCCAGCTCGATCGCCCCACCCAGCCCGGTGGTCGCGGACAGCAGACCCACCGCCTGCAGTCCCGCGATGCTGCCGACGGCTCCGGCCAACCCCAGCGCCGCCTCCGCCGTCGCACGGGCGCGCGTCGGGAAAAGCTCACCCGACCAAGCTCCGAACACAGGAGTTGCGGCGCTAGCAAACCCGCTCCAGAGCACATTGCCCGTGAAAAACCCAACTGTCCCAGTGGCGAAGCTGAGGCTGGTGGCCGCCCCCGTCGCCACCGTCAGCACGATGGCGGGCAGGCGCCGGCCATAGCGGTCGGTGAGATAGCCGCCCGCAAGGTACGACGCAGCGCCTACCGCGCCTGAAACCACGATCAGGATGCTGATCTCGGCCGGCGACCAGCTCAACACGACGCTGGCGTAAAGCGTGTAAAGGAGACCCGCGGGCTCGAGGAGAACCGCGAGCAGCGCAAACGTCGCCGCGAGGATGAACACGCGACGGCGCCACGGCGGCTCCATGAGCAAGCGCAACGCGGAGCCGGTGAAGTGCACGCTGTGCCAGGTACGCCCCTCTGGCAGCAACCACCAGATGAGGGGCGCCGCCAAGACGCCGACTCCGCTGACAAGAAATAGCCACCGCCAGTGGGGGGCGACGATCGGATACGCGATCACAGTGATCCCGGTGCCGAAACCCGACAGCAGTGCCAGCGCGCTGACGGCCTGCCCGCGGCTTCGCTGCGGCGCCTCCTCAACGATCAACGCGGTGGCGACCCCGACGACGAGCACCTCGAAGCAGACGGCAAAGAGCCTGAGAAACGCCAGGTCGGCGAGCGACGGCACGAAGGCGCTGGCGAAATTGACCAGGGAGAAACCGCCGACGCCGACCGCGATCAGTCGCCGCCGGCCGAAACGGTCCGCCAGCATCGCGAGCGGAACCGCCCCGAGAGTGCCGACCGCCAGGATCGAACCGAGTGACGAGACCGCCGGAGTGTTGGCATGGAACTCTTTGGCGATTGCGGGCAGCGCCAGGATCAGGATCGACCCCTGGAACCCTGACAGCACGACGGCGAGCCCCGCCCAGATGAGCGTGACCCGCTGCCTCCGGTCGAGCTCGACCATCAGATGAGATGCAATTTCTTCAACAGATAAGGCCCTGGGCCGAGAAAGCCACACGTCGCGGCGATATGCGCGAGTGACACACCGATCAGCGACGGCGGGCCGGGCAGCAGCCAGAAACCCAGGCCCAGCGGAATGCCGACGAGCGCTGTGGCGAGCGTGTCAGCCCAGGTCCAGCGTCCGAGCTTGTGATAGAGCACGTACGCCGCCGTCGCGATCACGAATGCCACCGGCGTGCCCCAAAGCAGCGCGAGCCCACCCTGCATCAACCCTCTGAAGAACGCCTCTTCGATGGGGCCGTTGACCGCATAGAACCCCGCCTGGAACCACGCGTCGCCGGCGTTGGCCGGCACCAGCAACGCTCCTCGCCGGCGGGCCAGCCACAGCTGCACGGTGGTGGCGGCGGCGAACATGAGCGGCACCCCGACCGCCGCGAACAGGAGCTGCACGCGCAGGTCGCCCATCTCCAGGCCGAGCCAGCGAGCGTGTCCGCTCGCCAGGTAGGCGATGGCGAACAGCACCGTGAAAGGCAGCAGCCGGACGGCGATGTCGGGCTTGATCCATGCCCAGCTGTCGGGAATACGGGTCAGCTCGACGCGCGTTGCAGTCTTCGGTGTGGCAGTAGCGGATCCCATCAAGCTCGACGTCTACTTCGATTACCAGTGCCCGTTCGTCTACCGGATGGCGGGCCTGCTCGATACCGTGCGCCGGTCAGGACGCGAGGTCGAGGTCGGATGGCGGTATTTCTCGCTCACGCAGGTGAACTCCAAGGATGACGGCTGGACGGTTTGGGGTGCGCCCGCGAGCGAATCCGTCAGAGGCCGGCTTGCCTTCGCGGCGGCGGAGGCGGCACGCCGGCAGGGCCGTTTCGCGGACCTTCACCAGCCGTTGCTGGAGGCCAGGCATCGCGACCGGCTCGACGTCGATGACCCGAAGGTGATCCAGCAGGTGGCCACGGTCGCCGGACTCGACATGGGGCGCTTCCACCGTGACCTGGCCGACTCGAGCATCTTCGACGCCCTGGCTCGCGATCACACGCAGGCTGTCCAGCAGGAGGGCGTGTTCGGCACGCCCACTCTGGTTTTCGCAAACGGCGGGTCCGCCTACGTCCGGCTGGCCGAAGGCACGGACGGCGACGGGGCACTGAAGGTGTTCGACCAGTTGGTGTCAGTCGCGGCTGCGGAGCCGCGAATCCTCGAGATCAAGCGCCCGCGGAGACCTTCGCCGGCCTGAGCCCGGGTGATTTGAAGTCGTCCGGAGTTCCCAGTACAGCGGAGTACTGGAAGATGTCGGAAGCCGAGAACCATACGCTTCCTGGGGCCACGAACGACTCCTGGCGGACGTGGCTGATGACTGGCGCCCGCCGGACCCCGATCGACCGCCGCCGCATGCGCGGAGCCCACAAGGGCTTGAAGAAGATGCTGGTCGAAGGCATGAGCAACGTCGAGGACCGGCCACATGCATGGAAGGATTTCTCGGGCGCGATGATCCGGCACGCTGTCGACGACGCGATCCGCACTCTTCCCACACAGGACAAGCACGTAGTCAAGCTGGCCTACTTCGGCGGTTACTCGAATCGCGCCATCGCGGAGGAAACCGGGCTGACCGAGGCCACCGTCCAGCGCCGTTTGCGACGCGCGCTGGCGACCATCAGCGACCACATCCAGCGTGGCCGGATGCTCGGGCGGCGGGCCATGTATGCACTGCTCCTCTGGTTGACGTACAGAAGGCTCGGCGATGGACTTCATCACTTCGTCCAGGCCGCCACGGTCGCCGGGGTGACCGTGATCATTGCGGCCCAGCCTGGTTCGCCGGCCGACCTCACCGTCGGCGGATCGGCGGGTCAGGCGAAGCCGGTCGTGGTCCAGCCCCGGGTGGTGCCCCCGCTGCCTTCACCCACGGTGCCCGTGCAGAAGCCCGGCGCGCCACCGGTGGCCGCCGCGCCGGCGGTCCCCGCGGTCCCGGCCGCCCCAGCCCTGCCCGCCCTGCCGGTGGCCCCGGCAGTGCCCGCCCCCCAGGTCAAGCTGCCCGTCGCGCTCCCGTCGCCCTCGCCGCTGCCGTTGCGGCCGTAGATCACCACCCCGTCGACGGTCGCCACCGGGTGATAGCCGGCGGCCACGAACTCCGCCAGACCCGGGTAGTTGCTCATCGGGTACTTCGTGAAGTCACTCCAACCCGCCACTGAGGTGTCGACGATGAGCGCCGGCGGGTGCACAGCCAGGTCGGCCTGGAGCAAGGGCCACACGTCAGGCGCGGTATCCCAGTTGTTCGGTGGCGCGCTCGAGCCACGCTCGAACCCGCGCAGAAAACCTGGGAATCGCGCCGCCATGAAGCGGTCGGACTCGACGTAAAGGGCGGCCCAGTCGCCCCATACGAAGATGCGGTCGGAGGCCGACGTGTGGGCTCGGATGTACGCAGCGACCGCCTCGTGGGCTGGAGGGGGCGGGCTGAAGTCGTAGGTCAGCGGGTCGGCCGCGAGGTCGAAGGCCAGCCAGGCCACGGCGGGGATCGCGATCCCGATGGCGGCTGCCACAGCGACCACCCTCCTGACCTGGATCCGGTCGAAGGCCAGCGCCCCGAGCACAGCGAGGGGTCCCATCGCCTGGACGAAGTAGTGCCATGAGAGGTGGCCGCCGGCCACGGACCCGGCCATCCCGAGCGCGAGCCAGACGACAATCAGCCGCGTTTCGCGAGTGAGCGATCGCCAGCGCGCCGCCATGGCGATCGCGGCGATCCATAGGACCGCGTCGTCCAGGACGAACGGCACGAGGCTGTCCCGCGCGCGCGACCAGACGTAGGCCGGCGCCCAGCTCGAGGAGGCGTAATCGACAAGGGTGGCGGGCCCGGAGCCGTCCACCCGGCGGCGCCAGCCAGAGGACGCCTGTCACGGCCACGACCACGTCCACGGCGGCCGACTGCCGGAACACTCCCGCCGCGACCAGCAGCACCCCGCTCCAGAACCACTGCCGCCGCAGCAGGCACAGGACCGATGCGCAGAGCGGCAACATCATGAAGACCTCGGTGTTGGCCGCGAGCAACCTGGGATTGCCGGCGGTGGTGAGGATCCCGTAGAAGAGGGCCGCGAGCAGGCCCGCCCGCGCGCCGGCGAGCTCCCGGGTGATCAGGTAGAGAACCACGCAGGTGGCGCCCACGACGGCCAGCTCTACGACATGAATCGCCGTCAGCTGGTATGGGCCGAAAACCCGAAATACGGCGGCGTACATCCAGAAGATTCCGGGCGGTTTGTTGTCGACTCCGCCTGCGTCGTACAGGCCCCCGCCCAGGTTCATCAGGACCGCGATCGACCCGTAGATCGCCTCGTCGCCGTCCAGCAGCCTGTGCACGAAAGAGGGCAAATGCGAGACGATGATGGCGAGCCCGACGAGAATCGGCGCGGCCCCAGTCCGCCACGGAATAGTCAGCCGGTGGGCGGCCATGCGTTTCGGAATATAGGGAACGCTTGGATGGGCCTCAGCCAGGGCTCAGGACCGGGGGAAGAGATGTTTAGCCGCGTGAACATGACTGCTGATCGTCGAGCATGGCTCTGGCTCGCGTTCGGCGTGGTCGCGATCGCCCTTCTCCTCGACGTCCTGATCCGCCACGATCCCATCAGCGTCGACTTCCACACATATGTAGCGGCCAGCGAGGTGGTGCTCGAACGAGGCTGGTCCCACGTCTATGACACAGGACTCGTCGGCATCGAGCAGAAGGAATTGGCGCCAGGCCTGGTCGCCCAGCCGTACCTCAGCCCGCCGACCGTCGCTCTGCTCACCATCCCGCTCGTTCGGCTGCCCATGGACGTGGCGTACGTCATCTGGGCCCTGGTCCTGTTTGGCGCCTTTGCAGGCGCGCTGGCCTGGGCAGGGGTGAGCAAGGGTCTGAGCCGGTGGATCGCGGTGGTCGGCGCCCTGGCTCCGTGGTGGGTGATGCACGCCATCAACGTCGGCCAGGTCGTGCCCCTGGTCGCCGCCGCCACCGTCGTCGCGTGGCGCCTTCTTCGCGACCGCCGGGACGTGCTCGCCGGCGTGGCCCTCGCGGCGATCCTCTTCAAGCCCAACACCGCGATCCTGGTTCCGATCGCGCTGTTGCCGGCCTGGCGCCTGCGTGCGTTTGGCACGTGGACGGCGATCGCGGCCGGGGTCGTCGTCTTAAGCGCGGTTGCCGTCGGGCCGCAGGGGATCTCGGAGTACATCACCCAGCTGCGCGGCCCCCTGCCCAAAGGCGCTGACGACCTGACGCTCTATGGGGCGCTTGCCGCGACCGGGGGGTTCGCCGCCTTGATACGCGTAGTGATCGTCGCCGCCGTGATGGGTGCCGCGTACAAGCTCCGGCATTCGCCAGGCATGGTCATCCCGATCGCGATCGTCGGCTCACTGGTCATCTCGCCCTACCTCCACGCATCCGATCTCTGCATGCTGGCCGGCGCGGGCTGGATGGTCTGGGAGGAGCGAACATCATGGGCTCTGCGGATCCCGCTGGCCGCGGTCTGGGTGCTCGCGAGCCCATACCTTTATCTGAGGGGACAGAGCCCTCACCTCAGGCAGTGGCCGTGGTTGGAGCTGGCCCTGCTCCTCGCCCTGTTGATCGCGGCCTGGCTGCCGTTAACAGCCTGGGCTGGCCCCAGGAGACGAGCGCCCGCATAATCAGGTCGCCCGCCGCCACTGGGAGACCTCTTTGTCGCTCGACATCCACGCCATATCGGGACCACTTCGTGTGCTGGCCGGACCGGGCACGGGGAAGACGCACGCGCTGGTCGACCTGTATGAGCAGGCGATCCGCGACGGTGTCGCCCGCCGTGACCAGATTCTCGTCCTCACCTTCTCCACCGGCGCGGCCGGCGAGATCGCCAGGCGCATCGACGATCGGCTGAACGACGACTACGGCGAGGCGTGGATCTCGACCTTCCACAGCTTCTGCGCGCGCTTGCTGCGCGAGAACGCGCCGGACCGCGAGCGCCTCCTCCTCAACGGTTTCCAGGAGATGGTCGTCATGCGCAAGGTGCTCAGTGAGCTCGACCCCGCGTTGCTCGGGCCGCTCGATGGAGTGCGCCACTCGGAGGCGTTCGCGCAGGACCTGCTCGGCTTTGTTGCGCTGATGAAGCAGAACCTCGTCCATCCCGCCGCCTTGCTGCTCGCGGCAGAGGCCAGCGCCGGCGAGCGTCTGCGTGTGCTCGCGGGCGCGTACCAGGCGTACCAGCAGCGGATGCAAGCAGCGAACCTGTTCGACTTCCGCGACCTGGTCTCCGGGACGATCGAATTGCTCCAATCCAACTCGATGCTCCGCGAGCGGATGCGCGACAAGTTCCGACTCATCCTCGTCGACGAGTTCCAGGACGTCGACCCCGCGCAGTTCGAGCTGCTGAGGATCATCGCGCCGCCCGAGACGCGCCCGCGACTCGTAGTCGTCGGCGACCCGGACCAATCGATCTACGGCTTCCGCGGCACCATCCCGCGCCTGCTCAGCCACGACTTCGGCCATGCGTACGGAGCCACCACGCGCGAGCTCGGCGTGTGCCGCCGCTGCTCGCAGGAGGCGCTCGACGCGGGGGAGCGGCTGCTGACCGCGACGCAGCTCGGACGCGACCACCGGCTGCTGCGGGCGGACAAACCTGCTGAGGAGCCTGCGGTGATCGTCGCGCGCGAAGCCGACGCCCTGGACGAGGCGTTCTACTGCGCACGCGAGATCAAGCGCCTGCAGGCGGAATGGCCGGACCTCCAGTTGCGGGACTTCGCGATCGTGCTGCGCAGCACGACCGCGCTCGGCGGCCCCTTCGAAGAGGCGCTGCGCGCCCTCGGCCTGGCCTATGAGGTGCGGGGCTGGGGCGCGACCGCCCGCAACGAGGTGGTGCGCTTCCTCATCGGACATCTCGAGTCTTTGCGCCGGCCCAACGATCCGGATGCGTTCGAGAGTGCGCTCGCGTCCAGCCTCGGCGGGGTCGGGCCGCGCACCGTGAGCCGCCTCCGCGCTTACGCGCGCGAGCGGAGCCGGCCGGTGCTGACGGCGGTCCGCCGCGTCATGTACTCGCTGGTCGCCCGCGACGCGGCGCGCTATCCGTTGCCGTGGGGTGAGGCGGCGCCCACGGAGGTGAGGAAGGAGCCGGACTTCATGGCCTACCTCACCGAGGACGAGCTGGATTCGCTCCATCGGTGGATGGCCGCGCGTCAGGGATTGCTGTCCCGGGCCTCACGCCTGCCGGTCGCGGCGCTTGCCTACTCGATCTTGATCGAAGACGGCGCGATGAAACGCCTGCTCGAGATGGACCTGCCCGCCGACCAGCGCGCCGAGGCGATCGCCGACCTGCGAGCAGCCATCGAAGGCCTGGAGTCGATCGAGGCCGTGCACGAGAGGCTGCATGGCGCCAAGCCAATGCTCGCGGACCTGACCGGCTCCATCGAGAGCTTGCTCGCGGCCGCCGCCGATGACACCCAGGCCGCGGATGGCCACGCCGACGCGGTGCAGGTGCTGACAGTGCACCAGGCCAAGGGCCTCGAGTTCGAGGTTGTGTTCTGCTCCGGCTTCGCCCATGGGCTGTTCCCGCTCGAGTCGCGCCCGCACCCGCTGCTCGACGCCGAAGATCGCGCCTGGCTGGAGCGATTCAAGGTCGGGTTCACGCCCACTTGGCCCGCGGACCCGGACGGCCACCTCGCCGAGGAGGCGCGCCTCGCCTTCGTCGCGATGACTCGAGCGCGGCGCCGCCTCTACATCACCTATGCCGACGCATACCTGCGAGAGGCAGGCCGGTCGGCCTTCCTGAACATGGCGCAGCCGGGCGGAGAGGTGCGCGATCTCACTCGAGGGTCGTCGCGCCTGGCGCCCGATGACGTCCTGCTGGCGCGCGAAGCCGAAGTCCTCCTCGCCTCGCATCCCTCCGT
>VBGE01000338.1 GCA_005880345.1 Chloroflexota bacterium
TGTGCGATCGGGCAAGAGACCGCCGACGCGCTCGCCAGCCACGGGCTGCGGCCCGAGCTGGTCACCTCCGAGTACACAGCCGAAGGGCTCGCCAATGCCCTCGAGGGCTGGGAGATGCAGGGCATGCGGGTGCTCGTGCCGCGAGCGGAGATCGCCCGAGACGCCCTACCATCCCTGCTTGCGAATCGAGGTGCCGAAGTCGAGATCCTTCCCGTCTACCGCGCCGTGTGCCCAGCCGATGCCGGCCCGGCCCTCCTGCGCCTGTTCGATGGGGACGGCGTCGACGTGATCACGTTCACAAGCTCGTCGACCGTGGTCAACTTCGCGCGCGCCTTCCCGGAAGACCGCCTGCCGGCCATCCTCGGTGACGCCGAGATCGCATGCATGGGCCCGGTCACGGCGGACACGGCGCGCAAGCTCGGCCTCCCGGTGTCGATCGTCGCTCGGGAGTACACGACGCACGGCCTCGTCCAGGCCATCGCCGAGTCGGCGGCCCGCAAGTGAGCCAGCCTCGGTCGCCTCGCCGCGCTCCGGCGATCGTGCCCGACGAGCTCGACACCACCCCGCCGCGAGGCCGGCAGGCCTGGCTTGCCCTTCTCGTCATGGGCGTGCTGGTGGCGGTGATCGTCGCCTCGGGGCTGCTCATCCGCCACGCGATCGAGCCGGCGGTCCCGGCCGCGCTGGCCAACTGCACCACGCAGACCCAGATCGCGCCGCATGAGTTCATCGGCCCGCCGCCGATCTGCATCAAAGCCAACCAGAAGCTCCAGGCCACGATCACCACGACGCAGGGCGACGTCGTCATCCAGCTTCACCCCGAAG
>VBGE01000339.1 GCA_005880345.1 Chloroflexota bacterium
GTTTCCGTCGGGTTCAGCGCACCCGTCGAGGCGCCCGGCGCGGTCACCGGCGCGCTGCGCGAGGTCACGTCGGTCATGGAGTCGCTCGCCCGCTTCAAGCGGTGGGGCCAGGTCGTGGCCGTGCCGGAGCTTGGGCTGACCGGTCTCCTCGCCGCGGTCAGCGACGAGCGGCTGGTCGACTACAGCCGCCGCCACCTCGGCCCGCTCATCGAGCACGACAGCGCACGCAAGGGCGCGCTGGTGGCCACGCTGCGCGCATACCTGGAGACGGGCGAGCAGCAGCACGCCGCGCAGCGCCTGCGCGTCCACCCGAACACGCTCCGCTACCGCCTCGACCGCATCCGTGAGATCACGGGCCTGGATCTGGAGGAGCCCGAGACGCGGCTCAACCTGTCGGTCGCCCTCCGGGTGCAGGCCCTCCTGGGAATGTAGGGACCGCATAACAATTTCGCGGCACTTTTTGTACGCGGCGCACTAGCCGCGCCGGGCATCGGCCTGTAGCCTTCCCGTCAGTGCCCCCAGCGCTGAATCGCACGCGCCTTGCCTGGGCCGGGGACCTCCCCACGTCCCGCGCGGCCTGCGGCATGGGCTTCGTCTCCACCCCGGAGCTCGGCCATGAGGCGGTGGCTTTCGGGGTCAACGCGCTGGCGCGCCTCGCCCACCGTGGCGGTCTCGACGCTGACGGCAAGAGTGGCGACGGCGCCGGCCTGCTGATCCAGGTCCCACACAGGCTGCTCGGTGGGCAGTACGCGGTGGCAGCGCTTTTCGAATGGGACCCGCGGGCCCGCGCCATCGTCGAAGCAGCCGTCACCGACGGAGGCATGCGCCTTGCGGACTGGCGCGAGGTGCCGCTCGACCATGACTCGCTCGGCGCGCGCGCGAGAGAGACGATGCCGGGCATCTGGCACGGCCTGATCGAAGATCCCGGGGTCGATCCGGACGAGTGGGAGCGGCGCCTCTACCTGGTCCGCCGTCGCGCCGAGAAACAAGCGGACCAAGAAGGCGTGCGCATGTACCTGCCGTCGTTGTCGAGCCGCACCCTGGTCTACAAGGGCCTGATGGCGGGCACGCGCCTGGCCGACTTCTACCTCGACCTGCGCGACCAAGCATGCGAGAGCAGGCTCGCCGTCTTCCACCAGCGCTACTCGACCAACACCATGCCCGACTGGCGGCTGGCCCAGCCGTTCCGCATGCTCGCGCACAACGGCGAGATCAACACCATCACCGGCAACCGCGCCTGGATGCGCGCGCGCGAGGCAGAGCTCGAGCCAGAGCTGCGCGGCGCCGTTTGGCCGGAGGGCTCGGACTCCGCGTCGCTCGACAACGCGCTCGAGCTTCTGGTGCAGCGCGGCTGGGAGGTCAGCGAGGCGCTGATGAGCCTGGTCCCGGATGCATGGGAAGGCCGCGGCGACCTGGCCGGGCCGGTGCGCGACTTCTTCCGCTATCAGTCGATCCGCTTCGAGCCGTGGGACGGCCCCGCGGCCCTTGCGTTCAGCGACGGCGTGGTCGTCGGCGCAGCGCTCGACCGCAATGGGCTGCGACCGCTCCGCTGGCAGCGCACGCGGCAGGGTCTGGTCGCTGCGGCATCCGAGGCGGGCGTCGTGACGATGGAGCCGGCGGACGTGGTCGAGCGCGGCAGGCTCGGCCCGGGCCAGATGCTGCTCGTCGACACGCGCGACGGATCCGTCCTGCGCGACGCCGAGGCCAAGGAACGCGCCGCGTCGCGCCACGATTACGCGCTCCTCGCCGACCGCGTGCTGGTTCCTGTCGAAAGGCACCACGTCGACCTCGAACCGCTCGAGGACCTGCCGGCCCACCACGCCCTGCATGGATGGGGCTTCGAGGACGTGAAGTTCGTCGTCGACGTCATGGCCGAGACGAGCGCGGAGCCCGTCTACTCCATGGGCGACGACATTCCGATCGCGGCCCTCGGCCGCACGCCACGAAGGATCTACGGCTACCTGCGCCAGCGCTTCGCCCAGGTGACCAACCCGGCGATCGACCCGCTGCGCGAGAAGGCGGTCATGTCACTGCGCGTGCTTTTGGGCGCGCGCCACGGCACGCTGGAACCGGAAGGCGGCACCGACCGCGAGCTCCTGCGCCGCCACCACCCGGCGGTGCCCACGGAATACAAATTGCTCGAGCTCGAGTCTCCCATCCTCGGCGCTGCTGAGCTCGCCCGCGTCCTCGAAGACGCCGTCGTCCTCGATGCAACCTACTTGCCGGACGAGTCGCTGCGCGACGCACTGCACCGCTTGTGCCGGGAGGCCGATGAGGTTAGCGGGGTGATCGCATTGAGCGACCGCCGTTCAGGCCCGTTTCGGCTTCCGATCCCGATGGCGCTCGCGGTCGGCGCCGTGCACTCGCACCTGCTCGCCACCGGGCGAAGGATGGCCGCCGACGTCGTGGCCATCGCGGGCGACGCGGTCGACGTCCACGACGTCGCCTGCCTGATCACCATCGGCGCGAGTGCGGTTCACCCGTACCTCGCATTCGCGACCGTAGGCGACGAAGCCGCGCCCCGCTACCGCAAGGCCGTCGAAGCCGGCCTCTTGAAGGTCATGGCCAAGATGGGCATCTCGTGTGTCAGCAGCTACCGCGGGGGCGAGGTCCTGGAGGCGCTCGGCCTCGGCGCCGAGGTGATGGAGATGTGCTTCTCGGCGGTGCCATCCCGCATCGGCGGCGTCAACCTCGACGACATCGAGCGCATGGC
>VBGE01000358.1 GCA_005880345.1 Chloroflexota bacterium
CACCTACATCGTGGCGCTCCTGCAGGCGATCCGCAACCGCGACGACGTGCTCTTGCCGGCGAGCATGCGCGCCGGCGTTTACCTCCAGCGCGCCGCCCAGGCCTGGGCGCTGTTCGAAGGCCGCGACTTCGTCCTGCCCGACGATGTGAAGCTGCTCGCGGTGCCGGTCCTGGCGCACCGTCTTGGTATGCGCGGACGCGGCAAGGCCGCCGACATGCTCAGCGCGGTGGTGACCTCGCTGGCGATCCCGCCGCTAAGGCAACACTAGAAAACACACACTTTGGTCCCCACAGCCAGGGTTCTCGGCGCGCTGGTCCTCTTCCTCGTGCTCGAGTGGTACGCGGCGACCTCCCAGGTTCCCTGGCTGTTCCTGCTTGCGCTGTGGGTGGTCGCAGTCGTTCTGGCCGCCGCGGTGTACGCGGCCTGGAATCGACGCGGCGTGACGCTGCATCTGGGCGTCGGCGACGCGCGTCCGGCTCCCGGGTCGCCCGTGGAGGCTCTGCCCGATCACGTTTTGCGCGCCGGTCCCATGCCTGCCCCTGTGTTCGAGGGCGACGGCTTCGGGCTGGAGGTCGCCCTTCGGTCGAGGCGGGGGACGCGCGGGCCCGTGTGGGCCCAGGGCACCGTCGGCGGCGAGCGGATCGTGGCAGCCACGGGCCTGGTCTCCGCCGATGGCTGGTCGCGCGTCCGCTCCATGAGCGCGGCGCGGCGGGGAGCCATCGGTGCAACGGGCTGGAGCGTGGGCACGAGCGATCCGTTCGGATTTTTCCGCGGCGTCGAGAAGACGCCCGACGAAGAAGTCGTCGTCGTGCTGCCGAAGTTTGCATCGGTCAGCGGCCTCCGGCAATCGCGCGAGCTGGACGCGAGCGTGGCCGCGACGCGCGCAGGCTCCGGCAACGAGCTGTTCGGGATTCGCGAGTACCGACCCGGTGACTCGCTGCGCAGAATCCACTGGAGGTCGAGCGCGAAACGCGGCGAGCTGGTGGTCCGGGAGTACGAGCCGCCAGGGGTGCAGACACTCACGATCGTGCTCGACCGCGATCCGCCGTCGACGGACATTGCGGACCAGATGGCGCGCATCGCGGCCTCCGAGGCGTGGGATTGCCTTCGCGACGGAGGACGCGTAGTGCTGTGGGCACCCGGCACGGAACCGTTGCCCTCGCGCGACATCTGGTCGGTACTCGAATGGCTCGCGCGATATCCGTCAACCGCCTCCAGCCCTGCGGAGCCCGTTATCGGACAGGACCTCGTCACGGTCACCGCGGGAAATCAGGAGGCCGCCGACACGATCGAGCTCGCCAGGTCGAGGGGCGCAAGGGTTCGCGCGTGGGTGGTGGGCGACGCTCGCTTCGATGTCGACGCCCCAGTCGAAAGGGTGGGCACCGCATGGCCGATCTGACGCGCCGGCTGCGCCTGCCCAGCTCTCCGATCGAGCACTCGATCGAGGGACGGGCGTTTGTCTTCTCGGCTTTCGCGGTCGCGGTGCTGGCGGTGGTGATCTACGGCCAGGACTACGTGGTCCCCATCCTCGGCATCGCCGCCGCGGCGTGGGGCCATTTCATCAGCTACCGCGAGCGAAATCGAAAACGCGGCTTCTGGCGGCAGGCGTTGCTCGCCGCGCTCGTCTTCGGCGCTCTCTTCTATGTCCTGGCCGACTCCGCCCTCGCGCTGTTCGGCGGCGTGCTGCCGCAGGCCAACTTCGCGATCCTCCTGGTCGCAATCACGAGCTTCGACCTGAAAACGCGGCGCAACTGCTACTCGAGCCTGTGGATCAGCCTGGCGCTCGTTTACCTCGCCGCGGTCTATGCGTGGGACTATGCGTTCGGCATCGTTCTCGCGCTGTGGGCGCTGTGCCTGTTCGGTTTCTGGATGGGCTCGCACCTGCGTCGCCTGACCGCCGAGATGCGTGGGCCGGTCCGGCCAATCGCGACGATGCTGCTCGGAGCGCTCCTGGCCGGCGCCGCGTTGTTCGCCGTCCTGCCGCAGCCATCGGGCGTTCCGGTGTCACCGCTGGTCATCTCCCTGCCCAACTTCAGCGCGTTCAAGGGCGACATCGCCAGCCCGGCCCTGCCGCTCGTTCAGCTCACGGGCGATGCGACCGGCGCGACCAGCAGCGTCGACCTGCACTTCCGCGGACGCCTGGGGGATGCGCCCGTCATGTACGTGCGGACCGGCGCGCCCGCCTACTGGCGGGGACTGGTCTTCGACACCTATCGCGACGGCGCGTGGACCGCGTCACAGACGGGCTACCGCGAGATGCAGCCGTACGTGCCGCCCCGCCTGATGCCGCCCGAACCTCCTGACAACCTCGGCACGTTCGTCCAGACGTATCGCGTCCTGCGTCCCATGCCGGGCGTGATCAGCGCCGCCTATCCGATCGCGAGCATCTACGCGCCGGTCGCTGCGTTGCGTCAGGACGCATATGGGACGTTTCACACCCCGGACAGCCTTCATCCGGGCCAGACGTACTCGGTCGTCTCCTATCTACCGAACCTGTCGGTACGACCAATCTGTTCGATGCGGTCATGGCGCTGACTCGCCACCTGCAGCAGAACTACCACTACTCGCTGCAGCTGCCGCCGGTGCCCGCCGGCCGCGATCCCGTCGACTGGTTCCTCCTCGACGTCAAGACCGGCTACTGCGAGCAGTTCGCCACCGCCGAAACGCTGATGCTGCGCCACCTCGGCATCCCGGCCCGGCTGGCCACCGGTTACGCCACCGGTGACTACGACCCGGTGCTCAACCAGGCGGTCGTTCGCGAGCACGACGCGCACGCCTGGGTGGAGGTGTGGTTCCCCGGCCATGGCTGGGTGCCGGTGGATCCCACTCCTGGCGTGTCGCCGCTGGCCGCAACGCAGTTCCCCAGTCATTGGGCGGCGGGAGGCATCGCGCGCCTGCTGCCCCACCTGACGATCGGCGCCCCGGGTGCGGTGCTCGGATCGCTGGGCGCGCTGGCCGCCATTCCGCCGGCCATCGCGATCGCGCTCGTCGCAGTGCTGGCTTTCATATGGCTGCGCCGCCGCTCGTGGGGTGCGCGGGTCAAGCCTCACCCCGGCGAGTCAGAGCTGCTTCGCCTGTACGAGCGCCTCCAGCGGCGCATGCGCCGCCGCCGCGCTCCGCCCGAGACTCCGCTCGAATATGAGCACGCCATGGATCTGCCGGTGCTGATGGACATCACCGACGCGGTCAACGAGGGCGTCTATGCCGGGCGCTGGCCCGACCGCGCGAGGGTACGCGAGCTGGAAGAGCAGATAAGCTCACGGTGATGGCTCAAGCCACCAAATCCACGGGTGCCGAAACGGTCCGCTGGGACCTGAGCGAACTCTTCACCTCGCCCGACGACCCGCGCATCGAGCAGGCAATGGCGCGCGCGCTCGAACGGGCACTGGCGTTCGAGTCGAAGTATCGAGGCACGGTCGCGATCCTCGAGCCGAAGGAGTTCGCCGCGATGATGCGCGAGCTCGCCGAATATGAAGAGTCGTCCGCGCAGCCCGAGGTGTATGCGTACATGCTGCACAGCCAGAACACGCAGGACCCCGGCGCGGGCCGGCTTCTCGCCCGGGTGCGGGAGGCAAGCGCCGAGCGAGGAGCGCACCTCGTGTTCTTCCCGTTGGAGCTGGCGGAGATCACCGATGACCACGCGGCCAGGCTGTATGAAGACCCAGACGCGGCCACGTACCGTCATTTCGTCGAGCACGAGCGGCTCTTCCGGCCGCATCAGCTGTCGGAGCCCGAAGAGCGTGTCCTGACCGACTTCAGCCCCGTTGGCAACGCGTCGTGGGTGCGGTTGTTCGAAGAGCTTTGCGCGCGGATCCGGGTGGGCGTGGACGGCCAG
>VBGE01000359.1 GCA_005880345.1 Chloroflexota bacterium
CCGGGAAGGTCATGGACGAGATCTTCCAGCGCGCCGACGCGTTCTTATTCGGCCGCCGGACCTACGAGATCTTCGCCGGCTCTTGGGGAACTTGGGCCGATCCGGGCGACAGCCCGATCTGGACGGCCTTGCACACCAAGCCCAAGTACGTCGCATCGACCACGCTCACCGACCCGCGGTGGACGAACACGACCGTCCTCTCCGGTGATGTCGCAGCCGCCATCCGCGAGCTGAAAGGCAGGCCGGGACGCGAGCTGCAGGTGCAAGGCAGCGGCGCTCTGATCCGGTGGCTGCTCGACAACCACCTTGTCGACGAGATGGTCCTGTTCACATTCCCCGTGGTCGTCGGCCAGGGCACGCGGCTGTTCCCCGACACCGGCCCGGACCTAGCGCTTGAACTGGTCGACTCGCGAGCCACGCCGAAGGGGATAACGATCGAGGTGTACCGGCCCACGGGGCGCCCGCAGTATGAACACGAGCCCGACTAGTACTGGGCTTCAATCACGGAAGAGTCGAACGCCGGCCCGGTGACGAAACGTCTGACGTTGTCCGCGTTCTTTCCGAAGTCCATGAAGCCGAACATCAACGTGCGCGGCCGACTGCTGACATTGAGAATGACCGCTCCATCCTCTCCCGAAATGTGAACCATGAATATCTCGCCCCACGATCGCCAAGACATCGGAAAGGTTGCTTCGATCAGGCCGCTCTGAAGGTCTGACCGCGTAATCCGGCCATGGAGCGAAGCGAGGGCACGCTCAGCGTGATTGAAGGCCCGCGTTCGGGTGAGGCTCACCTTGACGCTGCCGCGCGCGTCGAACATGACCCAGAGTGTGCCGTCTTAAACCCATACCGTGCGGCCGAGGGGTAGCCGCGAGGCGGGGAAAGTCACCTACAGCAGCTTCGACCGAGGATGGCCTGAGACCCGGCCTCAGACCTTGTGCTGCCCGCCGTCAGCGGTGCTCTGCCTGATCAGTTGCATCCTGGACGACCACTGAGCGAGCAGCTCCTCGAGCATCTGCACGTCGGTCGCGGTCTCGAACCGATCGGCGGCTTCACGCGAAGACATCCCGGACCTCATGCGGTCCAGCGCGGCGGTTGCACAATCGATCAGCTCCGCGTAGATGTAAAGCCAGAAATCGCCGTTCTCCAACCCGAGCTCGTCCTGCCCGGTCCTGCGCAGGGCGCCTTCCGTGCGGTTGAGCTCGGAACGAAAGTGTTCGACACGTTTCAAGTCCTTCCTGGTCCGCGTGCGTCGGTAAGAGTGATTCGCCGCATTCAAGAGCAGAAGCTTCGACTGGAACATGAGCGCATGCGATTTCGCGATCCTCATGCGACTCGACGCCAAGAGGGACCGCCCGCGGCTCGACTTTCGATGCCTTACGGCGGCCATGCTCCGCCTGTGTGCGTGACGGTTCGATGAGTCCCTTCCACGCATGATCCACCACCGCGCGCCGTGGACCGGCGTGCGGCCCTGTAATCAGAGAAACGCCCTGGCGAAAGGGCGTACCGAGACTGAATTCGGGCGCGGCTACCTGTCTTGTCGCGCTTCGAATTCAGCGTGCCAGAACTCGCGGCGCCCGAGCAGACGTTCGTACTCGGCGCGAAGCATCGCCTCGTCGTCTTTCACCGCGGCATCTCCTTCAGGAGGCACGCGGACCTTCTGCGACTCGAGATCGGTCAGGATCTTCTGCTTCAAGCGGCAGAGCTCCTCGTAGGTCTCGAGCCAGCGTCGGGCGTCGTCGACATCACCGGAATGGGCTGAGGAGGCTTCGCCTGGCAGCAGCTTGTCACCATCGTCTTCCGCCATATGAGGAGAAACGGCCGACGGGCGCCCCGTCCCCGGGCACGGCAAATGCGGAGGGACAATGCGGCGTTGACCCTGAACGGAAGGTGGGTCGAGGGCGGACTGTAAGCCGGGTTCTGTGTCCCTTGCGGGACGGTGACCATCTGTCTGGGGCGCCGGTTGCCCGGCGTCTCTAGCGACCGATACCCGAGGACTGGGCGAGCCGCCGTTAAAACGTCCTCCTATTTGGTCTTGCTCCGGGCGGGGTTTACCTGGCCGGCCGGTCACCCGGCCGCCGGTGGGCTCTTACCCCACCTTTTCACCCTTACCTGACGGCGCCTCTCCGGAGATCAACGCTGTCTGGCGGTTCTTTTCTGTGGCACTTTCCTTCGGGTCGCCCCGACTGGGTGTTACCCAGCGCCCTGCTCTGTGGAGCCCGGACTTTCCTCCAACGCTATTTACTTCGCCGGCGGTCACCCGTCCGCCTCGGCCCGCTGTAAGTCTACCCAGGAGCCTCCGGGCTCCTAACGCTGGCCCTAATTGGCAGCACCGCGAGCGCGATACCCAGGACGAGGATCAAGAGGAGGATGTCAAAGCCGTAAGGAGCGAGCAGCCAGTCTTTCGAGCCACGGGCCATCGTCCACACTCCGAATACCGCAGCGGCGGCAACCCCGTAGACAGCTCCGCGGACGATATCCGACCGCCGCGGACTCCCGGTCAGCAGGCTGACGATCAGTCCAACCACGCCGGCAACCCCG
>VBGE01000360.1 GCA_005880345.1 Chloroflexota bacterium
CCGACGACGAGATCCAGCCCGACATCCGCGACGCCGAGGCCAACCCTTCACCCAAGGACGTCAGCCACTTCGAGTGCGCCGCCTAAAGTCCGGAGACATCGGATAGTCCGGACTATCCGGGGATCCGGCCGACCGAATGGTCGGTTAGTCCGGACTATCCGGAAACCGAGCCGGCCGCATCCTCAGGCTTGCCCTCTTCGATCAGCAGCACCGGAATCCCATCCATCACCGGATAAAGAACCCGGCACGACGGGCACCGCAGCTGATCCGGCTCCTTCAGCTCCAGCTTGGTGTGGCACTTCGGACACGCCAGGATTTCGAGCAGTTCTTGAGAGATCACCGGCGAAAATGGTAGTAGGGTTGCGCCTGTGATTTTGAGGCGCCTCTACCTCTACTTGGTGAGCGCCGCCGCGCTGATCGTCCTCGCCGCCGGCCTCGTGCTGCTCGGCGGCACCGTCCTCCTCTTCGCCTTCAACGACCCCAGCGCGACGTACAGCCGCAGCTCCCTCGCCATCTACACCGCGATGAGCGTCGTCGCCCTGCCGGTATGGGCCGTTCATTTCTGGTTTGCCCAGCGCTTCGCGCGCCGCGACCCCTTCGAACGCGCCTCCGCGATCCGCCGCCTCTACCTCTACTTCGCCTCCCTCGGCTTCTCGGTCGCGGCCATGATCGCGCTGGCCCAGACCCTCAGCCAGGTGCTCCGTGGCGTCTTTGACAACGCCGGGTTCAACGGCGAGACGATCGCCCAGAACGCCTGGGCAATGGTGGTGTTCGCGGGCATCTGGGCACTGCATTTCACAATCGCCATCCGCGATCGCGCCGCCGTCCGCGAGGAAGGCGCGTCGGCGACCCTCCGCCGCTGGTACATGTACGTCGCGCTGCTCGTCGGACTGCTCACGATGCTGTCGTCGACTCAGCAGCTGCTCCAGCTGGCCTGGACCTCACTCGTGACCAGCCATCCGACGTACACGATCGAGATCGGCTCGCCCGCCGCCTACGCGCTCGCGGGCCTGGCGCTCTGGGCGACACACGCGCGAATCATCGCCACGAGATACGTCTCGGACGACCGCCACTCCACCCTCCGCGCGCTCGAGGGCTTCATCGCTGTGGCGGTCAGCATCGTCACCGCCATCGTCGGCGCCAGCCAGATCCTCTACTACGCCCTGGCGCGCACCCTCGGCGTCAGCAATCCCGGCGGCGCGGACACCAACGTGCTCGTCGCCGCGGCCGGGCCCGTGTCGATGCTTCTCGTCTACGGCATCGCGTGGTTTCTCATCAATCGCCGCCTCGCGCGCGACGCCGGCACACAGGAAGCCGACCGCCAGGCGGGAGTCCGCCGCCTTTACACCAACCTGGTCCTGCTCCTCTCTCTCGGCGCGTGGGCGTACGGAGCCGCGACGCTGCTCGGCACACTCGCGACCCAGCTCGAGGCGCCCATCATCGGCGTCGCGGCGCCTGACTGGAAGGATCCCATCAGCCTCTCGATCACGCTCCTGCTCGTCGGCCTCGCGGTGTGGATCACACACTGGCGCCCGGCGCCATGGGCCGCCGACCGGCAATCGCTCAGCCGCAAGCTCTACGTCTGGGCGGCCCTCCTCGGCAGCGTGCTGTCCATCCTCGGCGCGGGCGTCGGCGTCGTCTACGTCGTCCTGCAGCAGGCGTTCAGCGCCACGCCGAAGCTGAACGACCCGGCCAACCTCGCCTTCGCCACCTCGCTCGCCATCCTTGTCGTCGCGGCCGCGGTGGGCGTCTACCACTGGCGCGTGCTGCGCGCCGACTCCGCGGCTCGACCGCCGAAAGCCGTGCCGGCGACAACCGTGCCCGCAGTTACGCCGACCGCGATGACAACGGCGACCACAACTGCAACACAGCCGGCAACCGAAGCCGAAGCCCTCGGTCCGCACGCCCGCCGCTACACGCTCGTGGTCACCGACGCCACCGACGACGACGTGCACCAGGCGCTGGCGATGCTGCCGCCCCAGGCCGGC
>VBGE01000055.1 GCA_005880345.1 Chloroflexota bacterium
TTGATGGCACCGGTGGCATAGATAGTCAATCGATTCTGGATGTCAAGCGCATGCTCGGATCGTGGACGTGGTCCCAATGACGGAGGCATGGCGAAACGCACCTCTAAGTCTAGTCGCACCCGTTGTCATGGCTAGAAGCAATCACGATGTACCAGGCGCGGGCTTCGATCGCGGTAAAGACTTGTGACTCGGTAATTGCGGAGGCGCGTCCGTTGACTAGCCGATACCAACGGCTCTCTCCACTGCCGCAAGGAGACGGATGCGATGAAAGGCTTGATTGTCGCGACGGTGTTTCTAGGCGTGATCCTCGTCTCGGCACCGGGCGCGATGGCCCAGACCGCGCCGCCGCTGACGCTCACCGGCGAAACCCTCAGCAGCGCCGGCGCCTCGACGTTCACGACAACCGCGAGCTGTAATCCCAACGGCACCTCGACGTTCAGCTATCAGACGTCTGGCATCGCGACCGGTCCCTATACCGGGACGTACACCGAAACAGGCACTGTGACGGTGGGACCGCAGCCGATCCGTCCGAACACGTTCTCGGCGCCCGGCGGCATCGTGACCAGCTGGACGGCGAGTTTCACGATCACGTCGCCGACCGGCAACGTCACCGGGACCAAGACCCTGCTTCCGCCACCGGCCGGATTCAGCGCGGACACTGCCGGCATCTGCGAGGCAGGCGACCGCGGGATCGATGGCTTTCCCTTCCCGCCCCAGCAGGCGGCCAACAACTACTTCTCACACCAGCGGCTCGGTTACACCGCGACGATCACGTTGGCGACCGGAGAGCAGTTCAGTGACATGGGTACCTCTGGTGCGAGCTTGAACTCGACCCCAAGCACCGCAGACAACGCGGGTGCGAACAACTTCACCGAGACGTACGCGTCACAGCAGGCCGCCACGATCCCGCTGTGCGACGAGAACTCCCCGGGTGACCAGATCCAGGACGACGACGACCAGGGCTGCGTGAACCCGTAGACCCGATCAGGGCGTCCGAATGGTGAACCACGTCGCGACGGCGACAATGCCGAAGAGCACCATCAGGCCGAGAATCGCGTAGCCGAGGATCAGCGCGAAGCGTCCCAGCGCGACCTCCGGGTAAAGCTTCCGCGAGATGTGGCCGCAGACGATCGCGCCGACGACCATTCCTGGCGCCCACAGGGCGATGTTGGGTCCGACGAGCACGACCCAGGTGGCAAACTGCCGGCCGGGAAACAGCAGGCTGAGCACCGGGACCCCGAAACCGACGGCGACGACAAGGCAGGCCGCGATTGAGAGGGCGATGCTGACCACCGCGAGCACTCGATCCGCCGCGGTCAGGTTCCGGCTTAACATCGGCTCGTGATCAGCGCCATCTTCGGCGACGCCTTGCTCAACCCCGTCACCGGTGAGGTAACGCGCGAGGCAGTAGTCGTCATCGAAGACGGTCGGGTCACGCGCGCCGGCCGGCGCGACGGCGTGCCCACCCCGCGCGACGCCGTCACCATCGACGCCGAAGGGCTGACCCTTCTGCCCGGCCTCATCGACTGCCACGTCCACCTGACCTCGCTGGGCGAAGGAATCGACTTCGCGCGCGAGCTCACGACGCCACCGACACTGGAGCTGATGCGAGCGGTCAGGGCCGCGCGGAAGACGCTGGATGCGGGGTTCACCTCGGTCAGAGACGCCTCGGGATCTCCGGCCGGGGTCCGGATGGCCATCGATGCCGGCTATTTCCCCGGTCCGCGCATGTTCGTCACCATCAGCCCGCTCAGCCAGACCGGCGGCCATACGGATGCGCACTTCATGTGCGGCGCCGACCTTGACATCCCGCTTCCGGACCGGCCCCATGCAGTGGTCGACGGCGTCGAGAACATGCGGTTGCGGGTGCGCGAGCTCATTCGCGCCGGCGCGGACTGGATCAAGCTCTGCACGTCCGGCGGCGTGCTCTCTCCGGGCGATCAGCCGCACCACGCCGCCCTGACGCTTGACGAGATCAAGGCCGCCGTCGAAGAGGCCGGCACGCAGGGCCGCAAGGTCATGGCGCATGCGCAGGCCAACGCCGGGATCAAGAACGCGCTGAAGGCCGGCGTGTCGACGCGCGCCGCACTGGGTCATCCGTCACGCCGAGGCGGGCAAGATGCCCGCTTATGCCATCGCCAAGGCCAAGGCGGTCATCGGCGACCACCAGGCGAGCATCAAGATGGCGATCGAGTCCGGCGTGAGGATCGCTTTCGGCACCGACATGGGCGTCGGCCCGCACGGCCTGAACGGGGAAGAGTTTCTGCTGATGCGCGACCTGGGCATGGAGCCCATCGATTGCATCCGCTCCGCGACGACGGTCGCCGCCGAGACCATCGGCATGAATGGAGTTGGCAAGCTCGAGCCGGGCTCGTGGGGCGACGTGATCGGCGTGCCGGGAGACCCGCTGGCCGACCTGACGCTGCTGTCGAAGCCCGAGAACATCCGGCTCGTCGTCAAGGGCGGCGACGTCGTCAAGTCGTGAGGCTCGACTGGGCGCTGCTCGCCAACGCCGCGGAGGCGCCGCCGAATGGGCTCGTCTACATCCTGGGCGGCGGCTTCGACACGCTCATCCGCGAGCAGTTTCCAACCCCCTTCGGGGGCGTGATCGTGCTGCGCCTGCAGACGACGCGACTGGAGACTGAGCGCCCGCACAAGATCGAAGTCCACTGCAGCGACGAGGACGGCAGGGCGGTCTTGCCGCAACCCATCGTGCTGAGCCTGCCCGCGCGCCAGGTGCCTCCCGAGTATCCACACGGCTGGGACCTGTCCGCGAGCATCGTGATCAACCTGAGCGGCGTCCCGATCGAGCGCGCGGGCTTCTACAACTTCGCGATCATGATCGACGACCAGCAGGTGCGCTCCCTGCCATTCCGCGCGGTCAAGGCCGCACCGGTCCAGACGGTTTGACCGCGGCCGTCAGCCAGTTCGTCGCGACCTACGGCCTCCTTGCCGTCTTTCTTCTCATGGTGGGGGAGAGCTGCGGCCTGCCGTTCCCCAGCGAGGTGATCATGCCCACGGCCGGCCTGCTCGCAGCGGGCGGCCACATGAACCTGGTCGCCGCGATCATCGCGGGCGCGGCCGCGAACCTGGTCGGCTCGCTCATCGCCTACGTGCTCGCCGCGCGCTTTGGGGAGCCGCTGCTGCTCGGCCCGGGTCGATACGTGGGTATCCGGCGCCACCACCTCGAGATGGCCGACGGCTGGTTTCAGCGGTGGGGTCTGCCGGCGGTGCTCATCGGGCGTGTGCTTCCCGTCATCCGCACGTATATCTCGTTTCCGGCGGGACTGGCGCGCATCAACCTGACCTGGTTCTCAGTCCTGACCTTCGTGGGCGCATTGCCCTGGGTCGCCGCGCTCGCGCTGGTCGGATATCTGCTCGGCAAGAACTACGACCGGATCAGCGGTCCACTAGAAAAGGGCGCGATCGGCATCGCGGTCCTAGTCGCGATCGTGGTCGTGGTCTGGTACGTCCGGGGACGCGAACCGCGCAGCGCGAAAGTGTGAGATGTCGCGCTTCGTGCCGCCATCGAGGACCAGGTCGGCGGCGATGTCGCCGATCACCGGCGCGAACTTGAAGCCGTGACCTGAGCAAGGGCTCAGGACCACGACGCGTTTGTCGCGCGGGCTGAAGTCGATGACGAAATCGTGGTCCGGCGTGTTCGTGTACATGCAGGTCACCGTCCGCCGCACGTGGCCGCTGACGCCTCGCATGTAGGTGGCGGCCATCAGGCGCAGCGGATCCAGGTCGGCATCGTCGACGCGGCGCTTGATGTGCTCGGGATCCGTGAAGTCGCCATCGTGGTGCCGCCCGACCTTCACGGATGAACCGTCGAGCGTCGGGAAGCCGTAGACGTCGCCGAACTGCTCGGTCTGGCGAATGAAAACAGGGAAGCGATCAGGCGTGAACCAATCGGCGTCCTTGGCGATGGAGAGCCAGGCGTGGACCTGCCGCTCGACTTTCAAGGGGATCCAGTCGACAAGCTCGGGCGTCCATGGCCCTGCGGCCACGACCACGGCGTCGAACTGGCTGGCCAACGATTCGATGGATTCGATGTGCCGGTCGCGTTGCACATCTGGTACCTGCTTGAGCATCGCTGTCACTGAGCCCTCGGGGTTCAGGATGCCGGCCTGCCGGTCGAGGACGGCCATGTCCTCGTCTCGTGCCGCGTGGCCGCGATAGCGCTTGCGCAGCTCTTTCCCGCTGAGCACGTCGATGTCCAGGCCGTGCTCTTTCGCCGATCGCTGCGCGCCTACGACCGCCTCCGATGACGCACTGCCGATGTACAGCGCCCCGGTCATGGTCAGGAGGTGGGAGCCGGCGGCGGACTCGAGCTCTCGCCACAGCTCGAACGCCTCTCGCAACAGCGGCACATAGAACGCGCCCTCGAAATACGCGGTGCGGATGATGCGCGACTCGCCATGCGTGGACCCGTTGGCGTGGGGCGGCGAGTAGCGATCGAAGCAGACGACCTCGGCGCCACGCTTGGCGAGACGCCACGACGCGGCAGCGCCCATGGCCCCGCCGCCGATCACCGCGACCTTCAGGGCTGGACTAATCCGGTGCGATCCTCGCGATCGGCTGTCCGGGCACGACGTGGTCGCCGACGTCGAGCAGCAGCGCGTCGACCGTGCCGGCGACCGGGGAGGGAATCTCGGCGTTCACCTTGTCGGTGTGCGCCTCCATCAGCGTCTCGCCCTCGTCGACGTGCTCGCCGGCCTGCTTGCTCCAGGCGCCGACGGTGATCTCCTCGGCGCCTTGCATCTCGGGCATTACGACGTCCTGGACCTCGACGCTCACCGAACTATTGTGTCGCGTTGGTGCCGCCGAGGCTGCCAACGGCTAAACCTCGGTTAGTCCGGACTATGCGGCATCGTATGCGCGAAAAACCTCGGTTAGTCCGGACTATCCGGGATTGGTGGGTGCTTGGGTTTGTCAGGCCATCGAGACGACGTCGAGCAGGTCCTCTTCCCAGTAGTCGAGGCGACCTTCGGGCATGAACAGGACCCGCCCCGGATGCAGCGCTTCGACGAACTCAGGGTCGTGGCTCACGATCACCATCGTGCCGGGCCACGCCGCCAGCGCGGTGGCGACGCCGGTGCGCGACGGCGGATCGAGGTTGTTGGTGGGCTCGTCCAGGAGCAACAGGTTGTGGCGCCCCGCCACGAGCTGGCCCAGCGCGAGCTTGGTCTTCTCGCCGCCGGACAGCGTGCCCGCGTCCTGGCGCGCGATGTCGCCGGTGAGGCCGAACATCCCGAGAAGCGAGCGCAGCTCGCGCTCGTCGGCGTCCGACTGCTCGCGCATGTGCTGCAGCACCGAGATGCCAGAGCGAATGCCCTCGTGCTCCTGCGCGTAGTAGCCCAGCGACGCGCCGTGGCCGAGCCGGAACGAGCCGGCGTTGGGCTGGCTCTCGCCGGCCAGGATGCGCAGGAGGCTCGTCTTGCCGGCGCCGTTCAAGCCCATGACGAGCAGGCGCTCCTTACGCTCGACCTCGAACGAGACGCCGCTGAACACCAGTGGACCGCCATAGCCCTTGGCGAGCCCGTTCGCGTGCAGCACCAGCCGGCCTGCGTGCGGTGGCTCGGGAAAGCTGATCTTCATCTTGCGCTCGTGACGCGGCGCCGTGACCTTCTGGGCCTTCATCCGCTCGACGCGCGTGAAGATCGACTTCGCCTGCCGCGCGCGCTTCTCGGTCTGCCGCCGCATCACCTCGGCCAGCAGGCTGAGGCGCTTGATCTCCGCCTCCTGGCGCTGCGCCAGCGAGGCCAACCGCTTCTCTGCGAGGCGGCGTGCCGCCTGGTACTGCGAGTAGGTGCCGCGGTACTCGATCAGGCTTCCCGCATCGAGGTGCAGGACTCGCGTGATCGACGAGTCGAGCAGGCCGAGGTCGTGACTGACGACGATCACCGCGCCGCGATATTCGCGCAGGAAATCCATCAGCCATGCCTTCGCGTCGCTGTCCAGGTGGTTGGTCGGCTCGTCGAGCAGCAGCAGGTCCGGGTCGGCGAACAGCACACGGGCGAGCTCGACGCGCCGGCGCTCACCACCGGACAGGACGCTTAGGGGCAGGTCGACGCGGTCGGGCCTGAGGCCGAGGCCGCTTGCGATCTTGCGCGCGTCCGACTCGCCCGAGTAGCCGCCGGCGGCGCGATATCGCTCCTCAGCCTCGGAGTAGCGCTCGATGGTGGCGAGCGAATGGTCGTGCTCGAGCTTGACGTGCAACTCGGCGAGCTGGGCCGCTGCGCGGTCGAGGCCGCGTCCGGACAGGATGTGCGACAGAGCCGGCGAAGCCGCCTCGCTCCGCGGCCGCGGGTTCTGCGGCACGTAGCCGAGAGTCCCGCGATGCAGGGCGACGCCGGCGGCTGCGTCGTTCTCGCCCGCGAGCACCTTGAGCAGGCTCGTCTTACCGGCGCCGTTGCGGCCCACCAGGCCGACCTTGTCGCCTTCGGCCACGGTGAAGCTCGCGTCGGAGAGAACCCGGCGCGCGACCACGTCGATGGCGAGATTGCGGACCTGAAGCACGGCATCGAGATGTTACGTGCCGGACTGAGCAGCGTTCGGTATTCAAATTCGCGCCCAGGAGGCCGGTCTCAAATGAAGAAGGTCCTTGTCGTCGTTGCGTTAGTCCTCGCGGTGGCCGCCTGCGGCGGCGGAGGCACGGCCACCAGCTCCAACGGCTCCGGCGGATTCGCTCCGGCGCAGCCGGCGACCGGGACAGGGCCCGCCAAGTCCAACCCGCAGCCGAACGGCACGACAGGCGGTTCGACCGGTTCGGGCTCGACGCTGCCCGCCGACAACGTGCCCACGCTCCAGGGGCCGCCCGTGATCCGGCAGGCCCAGCTGACCATCACCGTCGGCTCCGGCACGTTCGGCTCCAAGCTCTCGCAGGTCCGGGTGCTGGTCGAGGACGCGGGCGGCTACATCGCCGGCACCGACGCCCAGGCCGGTCCCGGCGTCGACAACCAGAGCTCGCCGCTCCACACCGGCGTCATCAACTTCATGGTCCCGGCAGCGCATTTCGACGCGACCATCGACGAGCTTTCCAAGGTGGGCACGCTGCAGGGTGAGCACATCACCGGCAACGACGTAAGCGCGCAATACGTCGACCTCAACGCCCGCCTCGCCAATGCCGAAGCCCAGCACCAGGTGTATCTCGCGCTGCTGGCCAAGGCCACCAACATCAACGACATCATCGCCCTGCAGAACCAGATCGGCCAGATCACCTCCCAGATCGAGCAGCTCAAGGGCCAGATCAAGTACCTCGACAACAACACGTCCTACAGCGCGATCACGATCACCATGAACGAATCCGGCGCGCCCGCCCAGGTCCCGAGCTCAGACAGCTGGGGCTTCGCCACGGCGTTGAGCCAGGCCGCGCACAACTTCGTGACCACCATCAATTACTTCGTGAGCGGGCTCGGCGCGGTCGGGCCGTTCCTCGTCCTCGTGCTTTTAGGCCTGCTCGTCTGGCGCAACCGCAGGCGCACTCCCCAGGCGCGACCCGCGGCCTAGTGACAATCCGCGCGGGCTGGGGGCTGAACCCCCAGCCCGCTCCAGTAACCTGCAGCGGTAGTGCCGAGGTTATGGGGAGTGATGGCCGCAGTCGCTGTTTTCAGCGCCGGGTGCGGCGGCACCGCGCCTGGCTCCCCATCGCCGACGCCGGTCGTGCAGGCCTCGCCCAGCGCGGCGCCCTCGGCCACGCCGATGACCTTCAGGCTTACCCCGGAGCCGGGAGTGACCGCGGGGGGGACGATCGAGCTCACAGCGACCGCCAGGACGACCACCATCGAACTGAAGATCCAGGGTCTGCAGGCCATCTCGTCCCACGTCTCGCACATCCACCTCGGCAGCTGCCAGTCGCGCGGGGGCATCGCCTTCGCCCTGAACCCGGTGGTGGCCGACGGCCAGGGCATGGCAGACGTGCGCTCGCGGCTCGACCTGACCTATCCGCCGTCCGGCACCACGTGGTACGTCGTCGTCCACGCCGGCCCGGACATGCAGGGCACCAACGCCAGCTACCTCCTCTGCGGGAATCTCTTCGCCTAGGTCACCCGTGACCACGGAGGAGCAGGCCGGCGAACAGGCCGAGGTCATCCAGCTTCCGGTCACATCAAGCACCACCGAGATCGCGCTCGACGAATTGGAGCTGGTCTACGCGTTCATCTACGCGCGGGTCGGCAACCGCGCCGATGCGGAAGACCTGACGCAGCTTGTGGCGTTGAAGGCGATCCCCCGGCTTCGCCCGGGCTCGCCTCCCAGCGCTGTCCGCGGGTACCTCTTTGCCACGGCCCGATCGGTGCTGGGGGGCTTCTGGAGCACTCGTCTCGGCCTGTCGGAGGCTGAGCTCCGGGACGACCTGGCGTTGGCGGTGCCACCCGGGCCGGCGTCCGAGGAGGGGACCGAGACGGTGCAGCAGATCCTGGACCGCTTGCCGGACAACTATCGCCGCGTGCTGGAGCTGCGTTTCCTGCACGGGTATTCGTTAAAGGAAGTGGCTGCGGAGATGAAATCCACTGTCGGTGCGATCAAGGTGATGCAGCTGCGGGCGTTGCGCGCCGCTGCAAAGGTTCCGCTGGACGAATGAACCGCAAACCCGAGGATCGTCTCGAAAGGATCGTCAGCGGCCTGCTGCGCGGCCGGCGGCTGAAGCTCCGCGGCGGCGACGCGGAGGACAAGGAGGCCATCGCCGCAGCGGCTCGCCTTGCCGGCGCTCGCCAGGGACCGCAGCGCATGCATCCGGCCTTCCGCAAGCGCCTGGCGGATTCGCTCGAGCAGACGCAGGGCCAGGGCTGGCTGACGCGACGGGCCGCGCTGGTGGCCGGGCTCGGGCTGGCCGCCGGGGCAGCCGGTGGCGCACTGCTCGGCCGCGACCTCAGACCGATCAACGCACGGGCCGGCGGCGAGCCCATCGAGCCGGTCCACGGGCGCTGGATCGACGTCGCGGCTGCGACCGAGCTCGTCGAGGGCGAGGGCACCCACGTCGTGGCGGGCGGCGTCGGCGCGTTCGTGTTCCGCCACGGGGACACGGTGACGGCGGTTTCATCGGTCTGCTCCCACCTCCCATGCGAGCTCTGGTGGGAGTCGCACGCGGGCGCTCTTTCGTGTCCCTGCCACCCCGCGACGTTTACACCGGATGGCAAGCCCACCGAAGGCTACGTACTGCCCGCGCTCAACAAGGTCCACGTTCGCGTCACCGCGGCGGGTCGGGTCGAGGTGCT
>VBGE01000056.1 GCA_005880345.1 Chloroflexota bacterium
ACCGGCGGCAACGCGTCAGGCCTGAAGACCCGCACTTCGAGCATCTCCGGTCCGGCGCTGAGAGTCTCGCCCTCGGCGACGCGGCCCCGATAGGCGATGCCCACGATGCTGGACGCCGTCGTCTTGGCGACGTGGTAGGTGCCGAGCAGCCCGGTCAGCTCGACTCGAGCGTTGATCTCCTCCTGGCACTCGCGCACTGCCGCGTCGGCAGGGTCCTCGTCGTCGTTGACGAAGCCTCCGGGCAGGCACCACTCGCCATACCCGGGCTCGATCGCCCGGCGACCCAAAACGACCCCACCGTCGGCTTCGACGACGACGGCAGCCGCGACCTTGGGGTCGCGCCACAGGACAAAGCCGTCGGCGGGGCACACCTCGAGCTCGCGGCCTTCGATCATCTGGACGCCAAGGGGCGAGCCGCAGTTGACGCAGAAGTGACCCACGGAGGACGAGATTAGACCGCTTCGGGCTCGGGCCTCGCCGGGTGGGGCTTGGGGGCGGGGCCTTTCATGTCCGCTACCCGGACCTGGTTGCGGCCGCCCTGCTTGGCCGCGTAGAGCGCCTGGTCCGCACGATCGATGAGCTGAGTGAAGAGCGCCGGCTCGTCGGTCGCCGCCAGGCCGACGCTGATCGTCAGCTTCAGCCCACCGGGGAATGTCGCCGCCGCGACCTTGGCGCGCAAACGCTCGGCCAGGATGCGGGCGCCGGGCTCGGTGGTCTCGTGGAGGATGAGCGCGAACTCCTCACCTCCATAGCGCGCGCAGACGTCGGACTCGCGGGCCCCGGTGGACAGCAGGCTCGCGAGCTCGGCCAGCACAGCGTCGCCGTTCAGGTGCCCGTACGTGTCGTTGACCTGCTTGAAGTGGTCGAGGTCGATCATCAGGAACGCAATCGCGTTGCGGTGGCGTCGGGCTCGCTGCATCTCCTGCAGGAAGCGCTGGGCGAGCGCGCGACGGTTGGGCAGCTTGGTCAGCTCGTCGGTGAGGGCGTTCTCTTCCTGCGCCTCGAAGAGCTGGGCGTGCCGGATGGCGATCGCGGCCTGCGACGCCACACCGTTCAACAGGTCGGCCTGGTCCTCGGTCAGCTCTCGCCAGGCGGTGAGGTAGAGCTCCATGGCGCCCATCAGCTGGCCCGAGCGCTGGATCGGCACCACCAGGGCATGCTGTGGATGGCCGCCGACGTCGAGCCCGGGAGCGCTGTGCTCGTCGAGCTTGACCACCAGCGGGCGCATCGCGCCCAGCGCCGATTGCAACGGCTCCTCGTCGATCTTGCGTACGCCGCCGCGCGCGCGGTTCGTCAGGTTGTATGAAGCCTCGCGGTGCATCTCGGCCTTGCCGGTCCTGACGAGGTACATCGCCCCGGCGACGGCGCCCATGATGCGGCCCGCGTGGGTGAGGGCGACGTTGAGCACCTCCTCGAGCGCGAGCGAGGAGTTGACGGCCGAGGCGATCGCGAGCAGCAGCGCGGCCCTGTCTCGCGCCCCGCTTTCGTCGGCGAAGGCGGCCTCCAGCTCGCGGGTCGTGACCCGGTTCCGCATGAGCGAAACAGTGAGGAGGACCAGCGCAATGACGAACGCCACCGCAACGATGAGCAGCACGGCGGCGAGGTCCAAAACGTCCAGCCTCCTCTACGGGATGTCATAGGTTAACGCGGCATCATTGGGGTTGGTTCTATAAGAGCGCGGGGAGGGACGGCTGTCGCGCGCAGAGCGCGGTAAGGATTGGCCTTACTGATTGCTCCCCCGCGGTACCCCCTCCTCCCACTGAGTGCGATTGGGCGGCGACTGGGAGGCCACGCATGGTGACGGCCCGATTGAATCGGGCCTACAGCTCCACCTCGTCTTTGAATCGAGAATCGCCCTGCGGGCTATACTCGGCCCGATCTGGAGCCGCTTTCCTTTGACGACCTTCCTCTCGGCGGCGAGTGGACGACGCGCCGCCGGACCGTCTCCGAAGCCGAGATAGCGCTGTTTGCCGGCGTGGCCGGCGACCTATCGCCTCTGGTGATCGAGACTCCGCGCGACGGCCGCCGCATGGCGCCGCCGGCGCTCGTGGTGGCCATGGCCGTCGGACTCGGCTCGGTCGACATGCCGATCCCCGCCGTGGCCGAGTGGGAATGGCTGAACTGGAAGTTCCCACGTGCGGTGCGCGCGGGAGACACCATCTACGCGCACTGGATGCTCACGCAGAAAAGGCCTCCCGCCACCGGGGCCGACTCGTCGATCGTGGTCTGGCGCGTCGACATCCTCACCGCTGACGGCGCCCTGTGCGCCGAGGGCGAAGTCGGCGCCAAGGTGGTACGCAACCTGGCAGCCCGACGCGGTCCGGAGCATGTCGCCCCGGCCGCCGCCGCCTCCGGGCCAGCTGCGCCGCGGCGGCGGCGCCGGCGCTCACGCACCAATGGAGCCCCGGCGGCCGAACCGCCCCCGATCGCCGCGCCCCCGGCGGCCACAGCCAAGCCTGAGAGAGCCGCCGGACCATCGCGCCGGCGACGCCGGCGCCGTCCTTCGGGATCCACGGCGCGTGAGGAAGAGCACGAACCCCGAGCCGCCCATGTGCCGGAGACTGAAGCGGCGCCGGCGTCTTTACCCCCGTCCTCCGACGCCGCGCCCGCCGACCGCAAGGGTGCGGGGATCGGCGGCGTCCTGCGCCGCCTGCGGAGGACCTAAGCCGGGACTTCCAGCGCCTCCAGGTGCTCGATCACCCGGCGCGTCAGCTGGGTCGGGGTCGAGGCGCCGCTGGTCACACCGACCTTCCTGGCGCCCTTGAACCAGGCCAGGTCCAGGTCCTCCAGCCGGTCGACCAGGTAGGCCGGCTTGTGGCCCAGCTTTTTGACGACCTCGACCAGCCGCAGCGAGTTCGATGAGCGGGGGCTGCCGACCACGATGACCAGGTCGACCTCCCTGGCCGCCTCGACCGCCGCCTCCTGCCGCTCCTGCGTGGCGCGGCAGATCTCGTTGTAGACCTCGGCCTGGGGATAGCGCGCCTTGACGCGGCCGATCAGGTCCTCGGTGTCCCAGACCGACAGCGTGGTCTGGCACGTGACCGCGATGCGGTCCCCTTCGAGCTGCAAGGCGTCGATGTCCTCCGGGTCCTGGACCAGGTGAACCTTGCCCGGGGCCTCGCCCACGACGCCTTCCGGCTCGGGATGGCCCTTGCGGCCGATGTAGACGACCTCATAGCCCTTGCGCGCCAGGTCGGCCACCAGCTCGTGAGTGCGCACCACGTCCGAGCAGGTGGCGTCGACCGGCTTGAGGCCCAGCTGGACGGCTCGCTCCTTGACCTGCGGCGACACCCCGTGCGCGGTGAAGATCACGGTGCCTTCGTGGATGTGCTCGAGGCCGGCGAGCCGGTCGGGCTGGTCGACCAGGGCGATGCCCTGGCGCTGCAGGTCATCCGTGGCGTGCGTGTTGTGGACCAGCATGCCCAGCATGTGCACCGGGCCGTTGGTCTCCTCGCGCACGCGCTTGGCGATGCGGAACGCGTCGACCACGCCGTGGCAGTAGCCGCGCGGCGTGATCTTGAGCACCTCCATGGCGACTCCGAGTCTACGTGAGGGGTCTCAGGCGATCCCCTCGAACAGGTCCGGCTCCGGAAGCTCCGATCCAGCCTTGCCGCGCACCAGCTGGTAGTACTCGGTCCCGAAAGCGAGCTCGTAGATCTGGTCCTGCATGGTCGCGAACCACGAGTTGGGGTCGTTCTGGCTCCTGTGCGCCCGGAACGCCTCGCGCTTGCCCTCGACGTAGTCGTGCACGTCGACACGGGTGGTGATCAGCTCGTCCGGCGTCCCGGCGATGCGCATGTTGCCGCTCATCGCGCGCTGCGCCTCTTCTGGCATCTGCTGGACGAACGCCTCCATCATCGACCGCGGAATGGCGGTGTAGTAGAGCTTCCTGGGCGCCCAGCCTTCGCGCTCGACCAGGTCAAGCGCGGCGTTGGTCACGTAGTGCGCCTTGATGTGATCCGGGTGGCCGTAGACGCCGTCCTCCGCATAGGTCACGACCACGTCGGGACGCTCCTCGCGCACGAAGACGGCCAGGCGCGCCGCGGCCTCGTCGAGCTTGGCCTGGTGGAACGAGTGGGGATCTTTGTTGTCGGCGGTGTCGACCATGCCCGAATCGCGATAGCCCAGGAACTCTTGCCGGTCGACACCGAGAACCTCATCCGCCGCCTTCAGCTCTTCAGTCCGAATCTCGCCCAGGCGCGGCCGCGATTGGGCCTCGTCCATGTTGTAGATCTCGCCTGCTTCGCCGCGGGTCGCCGTGACGTTCACAACGCGATGGCCGTGCGACTTCGCCTTCATCATCACGCCGCCCGTCGAGATCGACTCGTCGTCCGGGTGGGCGTGCACCAGCATGAGAGTCGCCATCTAGGAGAGCAACGTATCAGCGAGCTGCTGGATTCCGCCACTTCCCGGAGGCGGAATGGTGAGGTCGGCCGCGGCGATCACCTCCGGCGGGGACCCTTCGACGGCCACGCCGAGCCCGGCCCATTCGATCATCGACGCGTCATTGCGCCCATCGCCCACCGCCACCGTCGTGCTGCGGTCGATTGCCATGCTGTCGCACAGAAAGCGCAGCGCGGAGGCCTTGTCGCTCTCCACGCTCGTGAACTCCAGGTACTCCGGCACCGAGGTGGCGGCGTTCAGCCTGCCCGCCCAGCGCTTGCGCACCTCGGGGAGCAGCGCATCGAGCGTCTCGGCGGTGGAGACGATGACGAGCTTCGGCGTGGTCGGGCCCATGGCCCCGTCCAGGTCGTCCACCACGTGGATGTCCATGCCGGCGTGCTCGGCATACAGATGCGCTTCTGGTCGGACTCGCTCGACGATCAGCATGTCGTCGCGATATGCCTGCACGTGCAGGTCACGCTCGCGCGCGAAGTGGATCACCTCGACCGCGATGTCGTGCTGCACCCCGTGGTCCAACACCATCCCCCCATCGAGTGTGCGGATCTGCGCGCCCTGGTAGCAGACGATCGGCCCCCCCAGGCCGAGCCGCCGCACCCACGGGAGCGCGCCGGGAAATGGCCGGCCGGTGCACGCGATCACATTCACGCCGGCCGCCACCATCCGGTGGACCGCCTCGACGTCGCGGGGATCCAGGTTCAAGTCCATCGAGAGGATCGTGCCGTCGAGGTCCAGCGCGAGCAGCTTGTACCTGACTGTTACTGCTATCGCTTGACCTCGGGATTCACCAGGTTCGGCGGGCGGCCACCGCGCACGGCGGTCGCCATGTTGCGAGCCGCCATCGCGGACATCTCGGAACGCGTGCGCACGGTCGCGCTCGCGATATGAGGCGCGAGGACGACGTTGGGCATCGGGACGAGCCCGGGATGGACGGCGGGCTCGCGCTCGTAGACGTCGAGTGCGGCGCCGGCCAGCTTCCTCGCCGCGAGCGCCTCGACGAGCGCCGCCTCGTCGACTACCGGACCGCGCGACGTGTTGACCAGGATCGCGGTTCGCTTCATCGCGTTGAACTGAGCCGTGCTGATGAGGTGATGCGTGTCCTGGGTCAGGGGCACGTGCACCGAGATGAAGTCCGACTCCGCGATCAGACGGTTCAGGTCGACGCGCGTCGCACCGAGCTGCTGCTCGGCCTCGGGCGGTAGAGGCTGCGGGTCGTAGTAGAGGACGCGCATGTTGAAACCCTTCGCGCGATGCGCCACTCCGCGACCGATGCGGCCGATGCCGACGATGCCCAGCGTCGCGCCGAACACATCCTGGCCGAGCATCATGTCGATCGCCCAACCTCGGAAACGGCCCGAGCGCGTGAAGCTGTCCGCCTCGACCACGCGCCGCGCGGCCGCCATGATCAGCGTGAAGGCGAAGTCGGACGTGGCGTCGTCCAGCACTCCCGGTGTGTTGGTGACCATGACCTTGTGCGACGTCGCCGCGGCCACGTCGATGTTGTCGAAGCCGACCGCCACGTTGCTCACGCACTTCAACCCGGGCGTGGAGAGAACCGTCTCCCGGATCGGATCCATCAGCTGGCTGACGATGCCGACGCATCCCTCTGCCGCCTGCCGGATGTTCGCCTCGTCGAGCGGGCGGTCCGCGGGGTAAGGCAGGACCTCCATGGCTTCGGCCAGGATGGCCGGCCCAGGGTCGAGGATCGGGTGCATCAAGAGGACCCGAGGACTGCTCAAGGATTCAGGCCAAGCTCCTGCGCTATCGGCTTCAGGGCATCGCGGACGAACTCCACGTGCTCGTCGAAGGGTATACCGAGCGCCTCTGCCCCCGCGACCAGCTCCTCGCGATGCACGCCACGCGCGAAGGCCTTGTCCTTCATCTTCTTGCGGACGGTGCTGGGCTCGACGGCGCTCAAGGACTTGTCGGGCTTGACCAGCGCGCAGGCGATGATGAAGCCGCACATCTCGTCGACCGCGTACAGCGCCTTGCGCGCGCTGGTGTCGCGAGGCACGTTGAGATAGTCGGCGTGCGAGGCGATGTCGTCGAGGATGTCCTCGGGCCAGCCTTTCTCGCGCAGCATGTCGATGCCACGCATGGGATGGAGGTCCAGGGTCGGACCCGATTCGTAGTCCCAGTCGTGGATGAGGCCCAGCACCGCCCATCGCTCGGGGTCTTCACCGAACCTGCGCGCATATGCCTCCATCGCTGCGGACACGCTGCGCATGTGGCGGCGCAGCTGGTCGGATTTGGTCATCGACGTGACGAGCTCCCACGCATCGTCTCGAGTAGGGGCGGTCATGGTCGGTTCCCGCCCGCAGTCCTGTTTCGCGCAAAGTGCACGAGCGCCCACGTCCCCGAGACCAGGATTCCCATGCCGGCGACAATCGTCAGGACCAGATGGCCCGTCTTTCCGAATGGCCCCTGGAAGGCGTTCAGGGCGATGAGCAGTCCAAGGAACGCGTACATGGCGCCGAAGGCACGGAAGAAGACCGGCGTGCCCACCTGCCTGCGAGCGAACCCGCCGATGATGTTCTTGCCTGTGGCCAACTGCGCGATGCCGAGCGCGGCCAGCACGAGGCCCAGCACCAGGATCACGACGTCGATGATGCTCACGAGATCTCCTTCAACGCCGCCAGCAGCTTGTCGTGCTGGTCCCGGGTGCCGACGGTGATGC
>VBGE01000057.1 GCA_005880345.1 Chloroflexota bacterium
CCCACTGGATGAACCAGCGCTACCTCGATGCGGGCTATGTGATGGACCCCCGGCATCCGCAGGGACTCGTCTACGCGAACAGCAAACATGGCCCGGTGCTGCTCGGCGCGATGTTTCAGATGAAGCGAGTCGGCGAGTTCGGCCCCGACCCCGGCGGCCCGCTCACGGCATGGCACCAGCATCAGAACATCTGCGTCACGCCAATCGGGTTCGAGTTCAGCCTGATGACACCAACAGCCACATGTCCCATCGGGGCGATCGATGTGAGCGTGCCCGCGATGCTCCATGTGTGGATCGTCGACAACCCGGGCGGCAAGTTCGCGGTCGACATCGACTCGAAGGTGGTGAAGCAAATTGATCAAAGTTGAGGCCTCGAGCCGTCCCGAGGCGGCGTTCGTGCTGCTCCTCATGCAGAGCCTGTTCTGGCTGATCGCCGGCATCTCGGCCGCGCCGTTCGTGCTGGGCGGCGAGATCCACATGGCGGGCCTCGCGCTGGTGACGATGCTCTTCGCCCTGGGCACGTTCATGCTCGGGCTTGGTGTTCTTTGGCGCCGGCCCTGGGCGAGGATCTGGGCCATCGCGATCGAGATCGCTTGTCTTTTCGGCAGCGCCGCGTTGCTGACGCTGCCGATCGGCTTCAACCGCGGCCCGGTCTCGCTGCTCGTCAACGTCGTGCTGCCACTCGCCGTGCTGCTCCTGGTGCGCAAGACGTTTTGATATTCGGCGATGTTGTTTGTCGGCACATCGGGATGGCAGTACAGGCACTGGAAGCGGGTGTTCTATCCCGACAAGCTGCCGCAGCGCCTGTGGCTGCCTTATTTCGCGGAGCGCTTTCAGACGGTCGAGGTGAACAACACCTTCTACAACCTGCCTGAGCGATCGGTCTTCGAGCAGTGGCGGGCCAACACCCCCGGCGACTTCGTCTTCGCTCTGAAGATGAGCCGGTACCTCACGCACCTCAAGCGACTACACGATCCGTCCGAGCCGGTGCAGCGTTTCCTGGAGCGGGCCGCGGGGCTGGGTGGCAAGCTCGGCCCGGTCCTGCTCCAGCTGCCGCCGCGCTTTCCGGCCAATCTGCTGCTGCTGGACGAGACGCTCGCGAGGTTCGACGGCTCCGTCCGCCTCGCCGTGGAGTTTCGCGACGACAGCTGGTTCACGCCAGAGACCTGCAAGCTGCTCGAGCGTCGCGGCGCCGCGATGTGCCTGGCCGACAGCCCACGTCGCAAGCAGCCGCATTGGCGCACGGCCTCGTTCGGGTTTGTCCGTTTTCATGAAGGCAAGGGGCCACACGCCCCCGGCTACGAGCAAGACGCGCTGCGACGTTGGGTCGAGCGCATCGCAGAGATGTGGTCGTCGACCGACGACGTCTTCGCCTACTTCAACAACGACACGTTCGGTTATGCGATCAAGGACGCGGCCACCTTCGGCGAGATGGCGGCGAAGGCGGGCCTCAGCCCGACGCGCGTGCCTTCAACGACCGCCGCTTGAGAGCTTCATCGGCGTCGTCGGTCGTCACATAGCGGCGGCGGAAGTTCCGCAGCGCAAATCGGTCGCACGCAGTCTCAGCGCTCGAGCCTTTGCCCAGGACCTCGTACAGGTACCAGTGCAGCCACTCGTGGCAATAGAGGAATCGCAGCACGTCGCGCTTGCTCCGGAAGGAGACGGTTTCCGAGGCCCATGCGAATCGCATTCCCTCGCCGCGCTTGCGACGCGCCGCGTAGATCACGGGCTCCTTGAAAGCGCGAAATGGGATCGGCACCTGCAGCACGATGCGCCGCTCGTCGAACTCGCAGCGGGCCGCGAGGTGTGGCCCCCACCGGTAGCGGAGCGGCTTGACCAGGATGTCGTAATCGCAGCGGGGGAGGCCCTCCAGCGCTTGCCTGGCCTGGGCCGTGGTGTAGCCGGAAAGCTCGGAGCGGATGGCCATGGCCGACCAAGGATATGCGTTGTCTAGAGGTAGGAGGTGGCTTATGCCAGACACCGTCGCCGGCCTGTTCAGGACCCGTTCAGAAGCCGAGATGGGGCTTCGAAAACTCAAGGAGGCAGGCTTCCCCGAGGACCAGGTCGCAGTCGCCACGCCCCGCGTCGGACGGCGCGGACACTATGGGATGAAGGTCGCCGCGGGCATTGTGATCGGGATCATCCTGGGGGCGCTGGCCGGCGCCATCGCCACCGGCATGGTGCCGGGGGTGCGGCCGCTGATCCCCGGCAACCTGGTCCTCACATTCCTGTTCGCGGCGGCCGCCGGCGCGGCCACTGGAGGGCTCGCCGGCGCGTTGGTGAGCATGGCCGCGTCAGGCGACCGCGCGCTGTACTACGAGCAGGAGGTGGAGTCCGGGCGCGTGCTGGTCAGCGTCGCCGGGCCTCGCCTGGAGGAGGCGCGTGAGGTGCTGCTCGCCGCGGGCGCCATGGAAGCCGCGCCGGTCGAGGCGCCGCTTGCCCCGGGCGACGAGGTTCGGCGCCCACGGCCGGAGAGCGGATAAGGCCGAGGCAGATGCCGGCTAAGCCGCCTTGACGTGGAGGCGCACGACGGTGCCGTCGCCGGAGTTGCGAATCTGCACGAGGTCGCACATCTGGTTGGCCAACCACAGTCCGCGTGGGTCTCGAGCATTGGCCCCAGGGCCCTCTCGGCCGGCCAGCGGCGCGACGTGGTTCCCTGCATCGCGCACGTCGCATCTCACTGTGCCGCCGTTCTCCCACATGTGGAGAACCCCTGAGCCGCCGCCGTGGACGACGCTGTTGGTGGCGACCTCGTTGACAGCTGTGACCAGCTCGATCGCGCGCGTCGCCGGCAGACCGGAAGCGGTGGCGAAGCGCGACGCCACCCCCCGCATCGCAAGCAAGCTCTCGCTGTCGAACGGCACCTCGCCGGATCCCGCCGGCGGGACGTTGAGCGGCGCCTCGAACGGTGCGCCACTCGCGTCAATCCCGCGATGGTCCGGGCTGCTCACCGCCATTCCAGCGGAGCTGATCCATTCGTGGCCGGCTCCGCACTGGCACAGCACGAGGCTCGGCAGCTCCGACCAACCGGTCACGCGCAGCACTGTCTGCAGCTGGGCGGGAAGCCCGTGGAGCAGCAAGCGCCCACCGTCACCCAGGTCCGCCGCAGCATCGACAAGCGCCCTGATGCCGCTGATGTCGCAGAAGCTCAGCCGGCTGAGGTCAAGGTGCGGCGTATCGCCATCGGGGAAGATGGCGCGCAGAACCCGACCGACCGCGTCCGAGTTGGAGATGTCGATCTCGCCCGCGAACCGAAGGCCGAACGGCATCTCGGTGCGCGTGACGACCAGGTGCTTGTCGGCATAAAGCGGCCCGTCGCCATTGGCCGCCTGGAACAGGTCGTCCATGAAAAAACCTTCTGCAGTCCAGTAAAAGCTGGACATCCTTTCCACCCTCACTGAGAGGCAACCGCCGGGCGGCCGTTTGTACCGGCGGCAACTTCATCGGTAGTTCAGGTGATTGACTCGTTCATGAGATGGGGGTGCTTGGCCAGCAATGGCCGGGCCCTCCACCATTTTTGGGGCTAGATTCTTTCGGTCGACCTCGTCAGCCAGGCGACCAGGGTCCCGGAAGCCACCCCGATGAGGCCCCCAACCGCGGTATCGCTTGGGAAGTGGTGCCCCAGATGCACGCGCGAGGCGGCAACCCCGGCCGCCAGGGCAAAGACCAGTGGGGAAACCTTCGGATAGAAGGCCGCGAGCGTCGTCGCGGCCGCGAATGACGATGCGGAGTGGCCGGACGGAAACGAAGCGTCAGTCGTGCGAATGCCGACCACGAGGACGTCTTTCCCGACCCACGGCCGCTGACGCCGGAAGACCGGCTTGATCATGCGCTGCACGACATAAGTCGTGCCCAACGAAGCGACGCTCACCGCCAGGCCCGCGCGCCGCCCCTTCGTGCCGCCGAGCCAGGCCAGGGCAAGCCCCGCCGCCACCCAGCCTGGACCTTCGCCCAGGTCGGAAAGGAGCGCCACGTAGCGGTCGCCGATCGGGGAGTGGGGCAGGCCGTGGATCGCCCGATACAGGCGACGGTCGACGCTCTCCGGCAGGATTCGGGGCGGTTCCAACGAGGGAATCTGCATCGAATAATCAACGCACACGCCCGGTAAAGGGCGAGAGCGGCGGCGTTTCACCGATGTGAGAGGTCGGAAAGAACGCCGGCCGGCTGAGGACGACGTCGGCCTGCCGGGCGAGCCGATCCAGGACCCGCTGCTTCGAGTGCTGCCCGCCGGCCCCGACCGGGAGCCCGCCGCGTACGACCTCCAGAAGGAGAGCGTCGCGCCAGGTGACCAGGCGGTCACAGGTGGCCCGCCGGCGGGACGGATGAGCCTTGACGAAGCCAGGCGCAAAGGGCCGGTCGGATGGCTGCAGCTGCTGGGCCCGGGTCTCATCACCGGTGCGAGCGACGACGACCCGAGCGGGATCGGGACGTACTCCCAGGTCGGCAGCCAGTTCGGCTACAGCCTGCTCTGGACCGCGCTGTTCACCTTTCCGTTCATGGCCGCGGTGCAGGAGCTCTGCGCCAGGATCGCCCTGCACACAGGCGTTGGCCTGGCGACCTCCTTGCGCCGTCGATTCCCCACGTGGGTGGTCGGGGCCTGCGTCCTCGCGCTTTTTGTCGCCAACACCATCAACGTCGGCGCCGACCTCGGGGCTGTCGCCGCTGCCGGATCACTGCTCACGAGAGGAGCTGTCCGGCAGCTGTGGCTCGTCGTCCCGGTGGCGCTGTTGCTGCTCGGCCTCCAGATGTTCCTGACCTACGCCACCATCTTCAAGATCTTCAAATGGCTGACGGTCGCGCTCTTCGCGTATGTCGTGTGCGGGGTCATCGTCCATCCCGACCTGCGCCAGGTGCTGCTCGCGAGTGTCGTGCCGCACATCGAGCTGAGCAAGGAGTTCATCGCTGCCATCGTCGCCATCTTCGGCACGACGATCTCGCCGTACCTTTTCTTCTGGCAGGCGTCGTCCGAGGTCGACGAGATGCGCGCCGCGGGCAAGCGCACCGAGGAGGAGCGCCGTGGCGTCGGGACCTCGGAGCTGCGAGCAGCGAGGGCCGACATCCTGATCGGCATGCTGTTCAGCAACATCGTCATGTACTTCATCATCGTCACCACCGCGGCCGTGCTCCACGCCCACGGCAAGACGGACGTCCAGACCGCCGACCAGGCGGCGCAAGCTCTGGCGCCACTCGCGGGCGAGTGGTCGTTTGCGCTGTTCGCTTTCGGGATGATCGGGACAGGACTGCTCGCCATCCCCATCCTCACCGGCTCGGCGTCTTACGCCATCAAAGACTTCTTGGGGTTGAAAGGCGGGCTGGCGGACAAGCCCGCGTATCGGCCGACCTTCTACCTGATCATGGCGCTGGCCACCGTGGCCGGCATCGCCATCAACCTGATCGGGCTCAATCCGATCCGCGCCCTGTTCTTGACCGCGATCATCAACGGCGTGGTCGCGCCGCCGTTGCTCGCGCTGATCGTCCTGCTCGGGTCGAGCCGAGAGGTGATGGGGGCGCGCACCAGCGGCGTGGTGAGCAAGACGCTCACGTGGACCACGACCGCGGTCATGGGCGCGGCCGCGGTCGCTTTGATCGCGACCCTGCTGATCCGCTGAGCCTCAAGCCGCCAGCGACGCGGCGCGCGGCAGGATCTCGCGCTGATAGAAGCGCATGAAGCCTTCCTGGTCAGGACCCACCTGGTGCACGTACACGTGGTCGAAGCCTGCCTTGACGAACTTCGCCAGACCGTCAACGTGCGCCTGCGGGTCGGGCCCGCACACGATCTCCCGCTTCACCATCTCGGGCGTGACGGGCTTGCTCGCCTGCTCGAGGTACAGCGGGCGAGGCAGCTCGTTCTTGAACTGCCCTTCGAGCCCCGAGATCGGCCAGTACTCGTGCGCGGTGCGCACGGCCTCGTCCTCGCTTCGCGCCCAGCACACCGTCAGCTGTCCGTAACGCGGCTTGCCTGCGCCACCTCCCGCCTCGAAGGCAGCGACGCTCTCGGCCGACGGAGCCGAGCAGATGAGCCCGTCGCCGAGGCGAGCAGCCAGCCTGGCCGCCTGCTGCCCCGCCGCCGCGACGTAGATGGGCACTGGCTCATCCGGGATGTTGTAGACCCTGGCGTCGTGGACCTGAAAGAACTTGCCGTAGTGGCTTTGCTCGCCACCCCGGTGCAGAAGCCGCAGGACGGCAACCGCCTCCTCGAGCATGTCCTGCCGCATGTCCGGCGGAGGCCACGTCTGGCCAACGACGTGCTCGTTGAGACTCTCGCCGCTGCCCACGCCGAGGAAGAACCGGCCGGGCATGAGGCAGCCGATGGTCGCCGAAGCCTGGGCGATGATCGCGGGATGGAGACGCATGATCGGGCAGGTGACTCCGGTGCCCACGCGCAGCGTCCTGGTCGTGGCCGCGATGCCACCCAGCACCGCCCAAACGAACGGCGAGCTGCCCTGCCGGTCGGTCCATGGGTGGTAGTGGTCTGAGATGAGCGCGTAGCCGAAGCCGCTGTCTTCCGCCATGCGGGCCAGCCGTACCAGCTCGTCAGGCTGCCGCTCTTCGCTGGACAGCGTGTATCCGATCTCGACCTGCATTCCCACTTTCAGGAAACGCCTGCGCGTACGCCCAATACGCGAGGCGTTCACCGAATGAGACACGAGTTGCGGGCACCTGTGCAAAGCACTGTCGACGGCAATGGCTCGGCCACCTCGCGCGGACTGATCGCATCGGTGGTCGGCGACGCGCAGCGCCTGGTCGCGCTGGAGGTCGCGCTCGCCAAGCAGGAGCTCAAGGAGCTGGCGGTGGCGAATGCGATCGCGGCGGGCCTGCTGGTGTTCGGCGCGCTGCTGGCTCTGCTGGGCGTGCTCGTCGCGGTGCCGTCGATGGTCGTGTGGCTCGTGCCGTGGCACTGGCAGGCGGCAGCCGTCTGGGCCGGGGCTTACGTGCTGCTCGCAGTGCTCCTGATCATGGTCGGGCGGGCGAGGCTGCGTTTCCAGGTCCCTCCGCGAACCCTCGAAAGTCTGAAGGAGAACAAGGAATGGGCGCTTCGTCGCGTGAGATCGAAGAGCAAATAAAAGAGACGCGCGAGCGGATGGACGAGAACCTCGAGGTGCTCGAGCATCGCGCCGCGTCGAGCGCGGTTCGCTACGGCAAGATCGCGGCCGTGGTGGTCGGCGCCGCCGCGGTGGCCGGCGCAGGCTTCCTGCTCTGGCGTCGGACACGGCGCCCCACGCTCAAGGGGCGGCTCGAGAAGATGTCGCCAGATTCGCTTCGTGCGCTGGCGGATGAGCTGGCAACCCGTCTGAAGAAGCCGCTGCCCTCGGTGAGGGTCACAGTCAACGAGAAAAGCCAGGAACCCGGAACCTGGGAGAGCATCCTGCGCAAGGTCGCGCCAGCCCTTGCCGGCACGGCCTCCACGGCATTCGTCGAACGGGTAACGCGGGCGCCTGACGACGGCAGGGACAGCGCCGCGCCGCAGGCAGACTGATCATCGCCGGGATACGCGCGCGAGTCCAGAAGCTGGTCGAGCGCGCCCAGCGCACGCTCCCGGCGCGAGTCCTCACCGCGTACGGCGAGAGCCAGGCCAGCAACTACGCGCTCGCCCTCGCCTTTGCGGGATTCATGTCGATGTTCCCGATGATCCTCGGCGCTCTGGCCATCATCGGGCTCGCGATCCGAGACCCCGCCACCGAGGTGCGCTTCCAGCTGTTCGTGATCAACGTGTTCCCCGCGAGCGCGCAGGGCGAGCTGCAGCACGCGATGCAGGGGGTCAAGGCATCGGCGGGTTGGTTCGGCATCGTGTCGATCGGCGGCTTGCTCTGGAGTGCCAGCAGCATCTTCTCGACCATGGAGTTCGCGCTGACCGAGATCTTCGGCACGCGGCAGCGCGACATGCTGCGGCAGAGGTTGATGGGGCTGGTCATGATGATCCTGCTCGTGGTCGCGATCGTCGCGACGGTCGTCGTGAATGCGCTTGCGGGCTTCGTCCCGGTGGTCGGCCCCCTGCTCAGCTTCATCTTCGGATCGGTCGTGATGGTGACGCTGCTCATCGCCCTATATCGCTTTGTGCCGAACCGAACGTTCCGCCTGAGCGACATCATCCCGGGCGCACTTCTGGCGGGCGTGTTCATCGAGGTCCTGTCGTTCGCCTTCCCGCTGTATGCGCGGATCGCCGGTGGTTTCAATACTTACGGCGCCCAGTTCGCTCTCTTCTTTTTGCTCGCGACCTGGTTCTACCTCCTCAGCCAGCTGATCCTCCTCGGTGCCGTCTACAACAGGTTCCGTCTGGGCGACCCGGCCACGAAAGGCCTCATCGCGAGCCCGATGGGCGAGTCTTGGGCGAAAACCAGGCCCGT
>VBGE01000387.1 GCA_005880345.1 Chloroflexota bacterium
CGCATGCCTAGCGTCGAGGAGGAGCTCGCCCAGCGGATCGGCCGCGGTGACGAGGTCGTGCTCGCGACGGTGATCAAGGTCGACGGCAAGCCTCCCTCGCAGCCAGGCGCAAAGCTCCTGATGAGCCGTACCGATGCGATTGCCGGCACGCTGGGCTGCAGTGAGTTCGATTCCGCCGCGCTGGCGGACTCGGCTGCTATCGCCGCCGAGGGCTCACCTCAGACGCGCACGTATCGCCACGACCTCGGCTCGATCGACGTGTACCTCGAGCCTTACACGGCCGCGCCGGTGCTGGTGGTCTTCGCCGACACCCCGATCGCCAGGGCGCTGGTCAGATGGGCGCCGGAGGTCGGCTTCCGAGGCGTCCTCGCCGAGCACGCCGACTCACTCCCACCCGCCGGCTCCGCGGACCTGTACGTCGTGCACACCAACCACGACGCGCCCGACCTGGTTCAGGCACTCGAGGCCGTGATGCCCCGCCGCCCGAAGTTCATCGGCCTGGTGGGCAGCCGCCGCCATACCGGCCATCACATCGAGGCGCTGCAGGCCAAGGGCGTGCCGGAAGAGGTGATCGCCGGCATCCAGACTCCGGTCGGGCTGGACATCGGCGCGCGCACCCCGGCCGAGATCGCGCTTTCCATCCTCGCCGGGCTGGTCGCGATCAGGCGTGGCGGCAGCGGCGGCTGGAAATCGATGACCGGAAATCAATGAATGGTTAAGGGCGTCTGAACTCGAACTGAGGCCCGGCATAATCAGCGGTCGTGTCGATCGGCACCGGGACGCGGCTGGGTCAGTACGAGGTCCAGGATTTCATAGGGCAGGGCGCGATGGGCCTGGTCTACCGCGCCTACCACGCCGACCTGGAGAGAACCGGCGCCGTCAAGGTGCTCCAGGCGATCACGCCCGACGCGGACACGGTCGCCCGCTTCCGTCACGAAGCCCAGGCCATCGCCCAGCTGCGCCATCCCAACATCGTCAACGTGTACGACTTCGGCGCCTTCCAGGGGATGCCGTACATGATCGTCGAGTACATCCCAGGCGGCAGCCTGGCGGCCAGGATGGCGCGGGGTGGGATCGACCAGACGACCGCCATCCGCTATCTGCGCGGTATCGCCGCCGGCCTGGACTACGCCCACGGCCATGGAGTCGTGCACCGCGACGTGAAGCCGGCCAACGTCCTCCTGACCTCGGAGGACGCGCCAGTCCTGGCCGACTTCGGCCTCGCCAAGCTGCTGCAGGGCACCTCGCTGAAATCGATGACCGGAGTGACGACCGGGACCCCGGCCTACATGGCGCCGGAGCAGGTCACCGGGCACCAGGTCGGGCCTGCGGCGGACCGGTATTCGCTGGCGACGATCGCCTACGAAATGCTGACCGGGGTCATCCCGTTCGACGGCGAAGCGCTGATGGAGCTTCTCTACGCCCAGGTCCACCGCGAGCCGCCGGCGCCGAGCTCGCGGCAAGCGTCTCTGCCTCCTGGTGTGGATGCGGTGATGTTGCGCGGGCTTGCCAAGGACCCCGCAGCACGGTGGAACAGCTGCACGGAATTCGTCGACGCGCTGGCTGCTGCGCTGAACGGAACAGCGATGCCGGCCATAGAGCGCACCGTCGTCTACTCGCCGCGGCTCGCGTCCACCGTTCCACTGGGCGGCGCCGCGGTCGCCGACCGGGTGACCGCCCCGCCCCAGCCGGCCACCGTGGCGATGACTTATCCGTCTCCGGCAGCACCCGCACCGCAGTCTCGCTCTCGCCGCCGCTGGATCGCAGGCGCCGCCGCGACCCTCGTGCTTTTGCTGGTGCTCGGCGTGTGCGCCGTCGTCACCCGGGCGACGACGTTGACCGTGAACCCGAGCACAGCCGGACGCGGAGAAACTGTGCGAGTCACCGCGACGCACGTGCCCGCCGACCAGGCCGGCGAATTGCAGCTCTTCAGCATCGTGCACACGTTTCCGTTTCAAGCCAGCTCGAAAGGCGAGGTCACGCTCGACATGACGGTCCCGCGCGACGTGAACCTCGGCGACCACGTGCTGAAGATCTGCTGGAGCAATACGTGCCACCAGCAGACGACGCTGCGCGTGGTGGCCGGAGTGGGCGAAGTCCTGCCGACGCCGGTCGGCAATCAGACGCCGGGCGTCGCCCCCAGCCCGAGCGGGAGCCACAGCCCCACTCCGACCGCCGGCTCCACGTCTCGGCCGACCTCGACCCCAAGCTCGACGCCGACATCGCGACCGACGTCGACGCCAACCTCGCAACCGACCTCGACAACCACCAGCCCACCTCCTCCCCCGGCTTCACCAACACCGACGATCAATCCGTGTCCGGCGGAGTCGCCAGTACTTACGAGTCCGTCGGGAACGCTGGTCGCCCCAAGCTCGATCACTGTCGCGGGCACAGGTTTCACGCCGAATAAGACGGCCAACGTCGCGTGGTCGCTGAGCGGAAAAGCAGAGGGCAGCAAGACCGTGACAATCACCCCCTCCGGCACCTTCTCCGTCACGTTCCCAGTACCTTTGCTCGCAACCGGTAGTGGAGTCGCGTCGGCAACGGACAGTTGCACTCGCAGTGCAACGAGGACGTTTACTATCGCGGCCGGGCTGTAGTTAGAAGATTTCGGCGGCGACCAGGTCGTCGAGCGTCTCGCGCCGGCGCATCACATTCGCCTCGCCGTCCCGCAGCATCAGCACCTCCGGCCTCGGCATCCCGTT
>VBGE01000367.1 GCA_005880345.1 Chloroflexota bacterium
TGGGAGGCCGAGGGCTAGGCCGAGGCCTTCGGCGGCAGCGCGTCCGGCTTGAGCGTGACCTCGTACCACCAGAGGATTCCCGCGACCACTGTCAGCGCATATGGCATCGTGAAGATCACCCCCACCCAGCAGACATACACGCCGAGCCCGGAGATGATGTAGGCGACCAGCGTGAGCCCGGCCGCCGCGAGGTTGTGCTGGGGATCCACGCGGACCGTCCGGATGAGTCCAGGGATGTTGAATGCGCCGCCGAGTCCAGTTCGGTCGGTGTGTTCGATGAGGGCCGGGACGAAAACCCACAGAAGAAGCGAGACGAGACCCACGACGCCGAACCAGATGAAGAAGAGCGGGAAGAAGATGAGGGCCAGGGGGTTGGCGTTGTTCCCGTTGTCGCCGGTCGAGCCGTGGCCGAGCGCCGTCATCGCGATCGCAAACACGGCGAAGGAGCCATAGAACACGAACACGAAGATCAGGCCATAGATCACCCCCGCCAGCCAGAGCCACACGCCGCGGGTCGCGTAGCGAAAGCCGGCGGGAGGAATTTCTTGGCGACCGGCACGCAGGTTGTCCAGCATCGCCAGCATCCATCCGGTCAACTGGAGCCCGCCGACGATCGGGATCAGGCCGATCAGGCCCATCAGCAGGGTCTTGCCGATCCACTCCGGGTCCCTGGCGGCCCAGCCGAAGGCGTCGCCGACGCTGGGCTCGGGCTGGGCGATTCCTCCGGTCAGCTCCGCCATACCAACACGTTATCTCGCCAGCGATATCCTCGGATAGTCCGGACTATCAGAGGTTTTCCGTGGGGGTCCACTCGCTTAGTCCGGACTATCCCGCGATGAGCACTACGCTCGGCCGCCGATCACGTTGACCCGCAGCTGAAACGTGTAGCGGCCGTCCACCGATGCTCAGAACAGCCCTGTCAGCCAGCGACGAAGGGGCTTGGGGCCGGGCGGTTCTGCGTACGGAGGGAGCAGCTCGTTGACAGCCTGCTCGCCCAGGCGATGGACCTCGTCGACGGTCTTGCCCTTCGTCTCGATTGGGGCGCCGATGCGCATCGACAGTCGCTTGCCCATCCAGAGGTCCTTCATGCCGGCCAGCCCGACTGGAATCACGGGCACGCCCGCCTCGACCGCGAAATGCGCGAAACCCTTCTTGAACGGCAGCAGCACGCCCTCGCGCGGTCCGAAGTCGCCTTCGGGAAACAGCGCCACCGCGCCGCCGAGCGAGAGGCACCGGCCGACATGCCTGAACAGAAGCGGGCCCCCGCGCTGGGCGCGATCGACGGGCACGATCCCACCTGCCGCCCGGACCAGAGCCCACAGCGGCCGGTTCTTCATCATCGACGTGGGGTCCGCGAGGAGATGGATGCGCGGCTCCGCTGGAAAGACGAGCAGCAAACTCATGGCGTCCATCCAGCCAAGGTGATTGCAGACGATCACCGTGGCCCGGTCGGGCATGTTCTCGCGACCGCTCACGTCGAATCGAAAGATCAGGTGGAAGAGCGGCTTGGCGACGAAGCGGACCGCGCGGAAGACGAACGTCGCGTGCCTCCCCACGGGCAGCATGTCTGCGGCAGGGATCGCGCTGCTCGGCACCTCGGCGAGTGGCTGGAAGCGGAGCGCATCCCAATCGCGGTCGATGCTGACGGCGGTCGTGTCGGTCAGGCCTGCGCGGCCGAATGCGCCGGCGCCATGCCGGCGGCTGAGGTCCGACTGCCGGCCCGAGGCAGGGCTCGGGTAGGCGAGCCACAGGGCGCCTCCCGGCTTCAACGATCCGAGAGCGGCCGGCGCGTCCTTCTCCAGCTGCGCGCGGTCGGCCGCGAACAGGACCACCACGTCGGCGGGGCCGGCTCCGTCAGGGAGCGCATAGCCGGGCGGCGGATTCAGGACGCGGACGCTGCGTCCGTTCTCGATCAGCAGCTGTCGCGAGAGCTCGCTCAATGCAGGGTGAGGTCATTGTCCTCGTCAGCCAGCGCCCTGGCGGACACGCGGGCGCGCCGTTCGATCAAGCGCGCGGCGCGAGCCAGCTCCCCGTCCGCGTCGAGCTCCGGGTCGCCCCCGCGATTGAGACCGACCGCGGCTCGCACCACACCGAGCTTGTGCTCGTACTGGTCGGACCAGAAGGTGTGCAGGTAGTCGTACTCAGCGCCCTGGAGCATCGACCTGGCCGCCGCCGCGCCCTGCTTCTCGGCGTTGTTGTAGTGCTCGACCCTGACCCGGCCGAACAAAGGGTGCAGATGGTTCGCCACGTCGCCGGCGGCGAAGATGTCCGGCACGTTCGTTCTGCACTGCGCGTCGACCAGGACACCGTTGTCCACGGCGACACTGCTGCCCTGCAGCACTTCGACGTTCGGCTGGATGCCGACCGCGACGACTGCGAAGTCGCATGGCACCTCGCTGCCGGACTTTGTGATCGCGCGCTCGACGCGCCGGTGACCTTCGAAGCGGATGACCTCGTCGCGCGCGATGAGCGCCACGCCGTGTTCCCGGTGGATGCCTGCCATCACGTCGCCCATCTCGCGACCGAGTACCGATTCGAGCGGTGCGTTGCCAGGCAGGACAGCCGTCACGGCCACACCGAGCTGCCGCAGCGACGCCGCGACCTCGCATCCGATGAAGCCCATGCCGACCACGACCGCGCGAGCCCCAGGCTTCGCGACTTGCTTGATGGCGTCCGCGTCGGCCACCGTGCGCAGCTGATGGACGCCTTCCAGCTCGGCTCCGACGACCTGGAGGCGACGGTTGCGGCCACCGGTCGCGATGAGGAGCCGACCGTAGTCGACCGAACCTCCACTGCCCAGCTCGACACGGTGCGCCGCTGCGTCGATGCGAGTGATCGCCGTGCGTCTGAAATCGACGTCGTGCGACTCGTACCAATGGGGCGGCCTGACCAGCCAGCCTTCGAGCGACTCCTCGCCGCGCAGATACGTCTTGGACAGCGGCGGCCGGCCAAACGGGACGC
>VBGE01000368.1 GCA_005880345.1 Chloroflexota bacterium
GATGCGCCAGCCGGTCATGTTGTAGGTCTTCGAGAGCGAATGAAACTCAAGCCCGATCTCCTTGGCTCCAGGGATCTCGAACAATGTGACGGGACGATATCCGTCGAACGCGATCTCCGAGTAGGGCGCGTCGTGACAAAGGACAATGTCATGCGTACGGCAGAACGCGACCGCGCGCTCGAGGAACGATCGGTCGGCCGTGGCGGCGGTCGGATTGTTCGGATAGTTGAGCCACATCAGCCGCGCCTTCCGCGCCACGTCTTCCGGGATGGCGTCGAGGTCGGGCAGCCAGTGGTTCTGGGCGGTCAGCGGCATGATGTAAGGGTCGGCGCCGGCCATGATCGCGCCGGTCATGTACACCGTGTAGCCCGGGTCGGGCGCGAGGACGACGTCACCGGGATCGACGAGCGCAAGCGGCGCATGGCTGATGCCGTCTTTGGAACCGAGCGTCGGGAGGATCTCGGTTGCAGGCTCGAGCTCGACTCCTGAGCGCTCGCTGTACCAACGCGCGATGGACTCGCGCAGCTCGGCGAGTCCGAAGTACGAGGGATAGCGGTGGTTGTGGGGATCGGCCGCGGTTTCCTGCAGCACGCTGACGATGCGCCCGGGCGTCGGCAGGTCAGGATCGCCGATGCCCAAAGAGATGACATCGATGCCCGCCCGCTTCTTCTCCTGCACCTTGCGGTCGATCTCGGCGAAGAGATAGGGCGGAATCCGGCCCAGCCGTTTTGCGCCTGCGATGGTCTTACTCATCCAGGTATCTGAGGATACCCGGCAGCGGATCGGGCTCGATTTCAAACCACTTCACCCTTTCGTCCTTCCGCCACCATCGCAGCTGCCGGCGGGCGTAGCGCCGATTGGACTGGGCCATCGCGTCGGGTAGCTCATCGAGCGTCACGTCGCCCCGCAGGTAGGCGACGGCCTCGGCGTAGCCGATGCCTGTGAGCACCGGCGCGTTCGAGGGCACTCCCGAATCGAGAGCCTGCCTGGTCTCATCGAGGAGGCCGCGCCGGACCTGCTGCCGGCTTCGCTCCTCGAGGCGTTGGTCGACCACCTCGAGGGGTGCCGTGAGGCCGATGCGCCTGGCATGCCACGGTGGCGGTGTTCGGGTGCGCAGGCGGCGCAGCGGCGGACCGGCGGCCTCGAGGATCTCGATCGCGCGGATCACGCGAACTGGGTTCTGGAGGTCGACGCCTGGATCAGAGTCCATGGCCAGGAGCCGGCCGCGCAGGTCTTCGATCTCGAGTAGCTCGAGCTCTGCCCGGAGTTCGGGGTTCGGCGCGATGCCGGTCAGGGAGAACCCGTCGCACAGCGCGTCGACGTAGAGCATCGTGCCACCCTCGACGATCGGCTGCTTGCCGCGGGCGGCGATGTCGTCGATGGCGGCTCTCGCACCCTGCACGTACTGGGCCGCATTGAACGTCGTCGCGGGATCGACGAAGTCGATCATGTGGTACCGCACTCGACGTCGGTGCTCTGGCGCGGGCTTGTTGGTCGCAATGTCGAGCCGCTCGTACACCTGGCGCGAATCGGCGACGACGACCTCGCCGTTCAGCTTCAGCGCCAGGTCGAACGCGACCTGCGATTTGCCGATGCCGGTCGGCCCGACGATGACCGGAATGCTCGTCAGTAGTTGCGGCGGAAGTGGCGCGTCAGCTCCTGCCATTCGACCAGCAGGCGCGTGGGCCGGCCATGTGGACAGGTGATCGATTCCGTCGCGGCCTCCAGATCGGCGAGCAGGCGCCGCTGCTCGGAGATGTCGAGCACGTCGCCGAACTTGACGGCCGAATGGCACGCGATCGACGCCGCGGCCTTCTCGATGGCGCCGTCGCCTCTGCTCTCGGCCAGGGCGGCAAGTGTCTCCTGGATCGCGGCCGTCGCCCGACCGGAAGGAAGCTCCGCCGGCACAGCAGTGAT
>VBGE01000369.1 GCA_005880345.1 Chloroflexota bacterium
TGCCGCCGTCCTTCGACTGGTGCATGACCTGGCCGAACCAGCTGCTCGATTGAGAGGCGTAGACGCGGTCCGGGTCGGCCGCCGAGCCCTTGGCATGGAAGATCTCCCATCCGGCGAAATGCGGCCCGTCGACTTTCCAGCCCTTGCGGCTCGCATCGGCGGTCAACACGAAGGCTCCCTTGCGCGTGCCGACGAGTACCCGAACCTTGCTCATTCCCTCACTCCTGCTCAATACTCGCGTGGATCACTGAGATACAGACTCGCCCCCACTGTAAAACTCATCGGCCGGCAGAGAAGATGTCCGGTCAGGCCCTGGCCGACACGTCGGCTCGCAGGCGCTGGCCCATTGCCATCAGCACCTTGACCATGAGCGCATCGCTGCCTTTGATCGCGTCCCGAAACTGGGCGTGGCTCATGACGAACATCCGCGAAGGCGTCAGAGTGGTCACCGTCGCCGTGCTCAGACCGCGGTCGATCATGCTGATCTCGCCGAAGAAATCGCCGGCCTTGAGCACGCGCCGTCGCTTGCCTGCGATCGTGACCTCGGCCTGGCCTTCGAGCAGAACGTAGAAGGTGTCGCCTGGGCGACCCTCGCGGGTGAGAACCTTGCCTGCAGGAATGTCAACCTCATCACCTTTCCTGGCGATGAAGTCGAGCTCCTTCTTGGTGAGGTGCTCGAATAGCGGGACATGGCGCAGGGCCGCGATCTTGTGGTCAGCCATCCGTTGGAACATATTGTGATGGTCAGGGCGTGCACCGTTTGCGGGCTGCCCCTCCCTGAGGCGGCCCGCTTCTGTCCGAACTGCGGCACTGCCGCCGGGCCCCTCGTCGCGACCGAGGAACGCAAGGTCGTGACGGTCCTTTTCGCCGACCTGGTCGACTCGACCCGCCTGGCCCAGCGGCTCGACGCCGAACGTGCGCGGGAGGTCCTCGGGCGCTTCTTCGACGCGGCCTCGGCCGAGCTGATCGCGCTGCGTGGCCGCCCGGAGAAGTTCATCGGTGACGCGGTGATGGCAGTGTTCGGGCTGCC
>VBGE01000370.1:0-2159 GCA_005880345.1 Chloroflexota bacterium
GGATGTCGCTGGCCACGCTCCAGCCAGACGGGATGTGGAACACGACGATCGAGCTGAAGATCAACTTCCTGCGGCCGGTGGTCGAAGGCCGGCTGCGGGCGGTGGGCCGGGTCATCGACCTGCGCCAGACGCTGCTGTTCAGCGAGGCGGACGTGCTGGACGACCAGGACCGCCTGGTGGCACGGGCGTCGTCGACCTGCATGCCGGTGCCGGAGGGGCAGGGCCGTGAGTAGCGAGGCGCGGCCAGTGTCAGCGGCGTGGGCCTGGCTTGGGATCACAGAGGCTGAGCTTGGCGAGGGGCTGGCGATCCTCGAGATGACCCCGACCCCGGACATGGCCAACCACGCCGGTTTCGTCCACGGTGGCATGATCAGTGCACTGGCCGACTCGGCCATGGGGCGGTCCCTGCGCACGGTCACCCCGGGCGTGGCCCGGGCCATGAGCTTCGACTTGAAGCTGAGCTTCATCACGCCGGCCAGGGTGGGCGAGAAGCTGCTGGCGACAGGTCGGGTCGTCCACGCCGGACGGCGGACCATGGTCGCGGAGTGCCGGATCGAGGCGCCGGGAGGCCGGCTGGTGGCCACTGCGAGCGGAACGTTTGCTGTAACGAGAGAAAAGGAATGAACAGGGGTTCCGATGCCGACTGACCAGATCACGATCCGCGGGGCGCGCGAGCACAACCTCAAGAACGTCACCCTGTCCATCCCCAGGGACAAGCTCGTCGTCTTCACCGGGCTCTCGGGCTCGGGGAAGTCGTCGCTCGCCTTCGACACCATCTACGCCGAGGGCCAGCGACGGTACGTCGAGTCGCTGTCCGCCTACGCGCGGCAGTTCCTCGGCCAGATGGAAAAGCCCGACGTCGACATCATCGAGGGCCTGTCGCCCGCGATCTCGATCGACCAGAAGGGAACGTCGAAGAACCCGCGCTCGACCGTCGGCACGGTGACCGAGGTCTACGACTACCTGCGCTTGCTGTACGCGCGGGTCGGGCATCCCCACTGTCCGAACGGTCACGAGGTGAGGCGCCAGACGGTCGATCAGATGGCGGACCAGGTCGAGAAGCTGCCGAAGGGGACTCGCGTCATGGTCCTCGGCCCGGTGGTCAAGGGCCGCAAGGGCGAGTACCGCTCGCTGATCGAGGACGTCCGCAAGTCAGGTTTCGTCCGGGTGCGGGTGGATGGCAGCCTGTACGAGATCGGCGAGTCGATTCCGATGGACAAGAACAAGAAGCACGACGTCGAAGTTGTGGTCGACCGGATCGTGATCGGGCCGGACCAGCGGACACGGCTGGTCGACTCGCTGGAGACGGCGACCAAGCTGGGCAACGGATCGGTCATCATCGCGCCGGTCGATGGCGGCGCCGACATCCACATGTCGCAGGACTTCATGTGTCCGATCGACGGGCTCAGCGTGCCCGAGCCCGAACCCCGCAACTTCTCCTTCAACAACCCGCACGGGGCCTGCCCGGTCTGCACCGGCATCGGCTTTCAGCTCGTGGTCGATGGCGACCTGGTGGTGCCCGACCCGTCGCTGTCGCTGCGCGACGGCGCGATCGCGGCATGGAGCAAGTCGCAGTTCTTCTACCCGGAGCTGCTCGAGTCGGTCAGCAAGTATTTCGGCATCGACATGGACAAGGCGTGGTCGAAGCTGGCCAAGCAGCAGCGCGACGTGCTGCTGAACGGCACGGGGGACAAGAAGATCCGGTTCGGCTACAAGAACCAGTACGGCCACTCGCGCTGGTACGAGGCGCCTTTCGAGGGTGTGATCGCCAACCTGCAGCGGCGTTACGAGGAGACGCAGTCGGAGTACCTGAAGGCCGAGCTCGAGCGCTACATGTCGGACAAGCCGTGTCCCACGTGCAAGGGACGCCGGCTCAAGCCCGAGTCCCTGGCCGTGACGGTGGCCGACAGAAACATCGCGGACGTCTCCGAGCTGTCGATCAGCGCGTCGATCGCGTTCTTCGACGGTCTCGACCTGACTGAACGCGAGCAGCTCATCGCGCGGCAGATTCTGAAGGAGATCCGCGAGCGCCTGCAGTTCATGATCGACGTCGGCCTCGACTACCTGACCATCAACCGCGCCGCCAACACGTTGAGCGGCGGCGAGTCGCAGCGCATCCGGCTCGCGACGCAGATCGGCTCGAAGCTGATGGGCGTGCT
>VBGE01000370.1:2275-4114 GCA_005880345.1 Chloroflexota bacterium
GCCTACCTGCGCGGTGACCGCATGATCCCGGTGCCGGCGCAGCGACGGAAGGGCAACGGCAAGAAGCTGATGGTGCGCGGCGCGCGCGCGAACAACCTGAAGGACGTCGACGTGGCGTTTCCGCTGGGCACGTTCGTCGCGGTGTCGGGCGTCAGCGGATCGGGCAAGTCGTCGCTGATCACGGACATCCTTAGCCGGAAGGTGGCGCAGTACTTCTATCGGGCCAAGGAAAGGCCGGGGCCGCATGACGCGGTCGAAGGGCTGGACAGCCTGGACAAGGCGATCGACATCGACCAGTCGCCGATCGGGCGCACGCCACGCAGCAACCCGGCGACGTACACCGGCATGTTCACGTACATCCGCGACCTGTTCGCGAGCCTGCCCGAGGCGAAGATGCGCGGCTACAAGGCGGGCCGGTTCAGCTTCAACGTGAAGGGCGGGCGGTGCGAGAACTGTCAGGGCGACGGGATCATCCAGATCGAGATGCAGTTCCTGCCCGACGTCTACGTGCCGTGCGAGGTATGCCATGGCACGCGCTACTCGCGCGAGGTGCAGGAGGTGAAGTTCCGCGGGCACTCCATCTCCGACGTCCTCGAGATGACCGTCGACGAGGCGCTCGACGTTTTCGAGAACGTCCCCGCGATCAAGACCAAGCTGCGCACGCTCCACGACGTAGGCCTCGGCTACATCCGGCTGGGCCAGCCGGCGACGCAGCTGTCCGGCGGCGAGGCGCAGAGGGTGAAGCTATCGGCCGAGCTGTCGCGGCGCGACACCGGTCGGACGCTGTACCTGCTCGACGAGCCGACGACCGGGCTGCATTACGCGGACGTCGAGCGGCTCCTTTCGGTGCTCCACCGGCTGGTCGAACACGGCAACACGGTCGTCGTCATCGAGCACAACCTGGACGTGTTGAAGACGGCGGACTGGATCATCGACCTCGGGCCGGAGGGCGGCGAGAAGGGTGGCTACGTCATCGCCGAAGGCACGCCCGAGCAGCTGGCCAACAACCGCGACTCGGCGACCGGGCATTACCTGCGCGAGCCGCTCGAAAAGGCGCGCCGCGCAGCGGCGTCGGCCAACGGCGCGGGCCGCACCCGCCGCTCTCGCGTCGCTGTCGGCTGACACAGGAAACCGCCGCCGCCGTCGGTTACGGCGCGCTCCTGCGGGTGCGCGGTTTTCCGGGCCTCGTCCTCAGCCAGCTCCTCGGCCGCGTGGCCGGACAGATGCTTCGGGTCAGCCTGGTCCTGTTCGTTCTCTCGCGATATCACTCGCCGCAGCTCGCAGGGGCTGCAACATTCCTGCTGGTGTTTCCGGGCCTTCTCGTCGCCCCGGTCATCGGCGTGCTCCTCGACCGCCACAACCGCACCCGGCTGATCACGATCGACTACCTCATCGGTGCCGCCGCGCTACTGGCGATCGCGGGATTATCGGCGCGCCACGCGCTTGCGCCGTCTGTGCTCCTGGCGATCTGCGGGGTCGCCTCGATCACGGGACCGCTCAGCTGGGCAGGGCTTCGGTCCCTGTTTCCGGCGGTCGTGCCCGGACATCTGTGGGAGCGTGCCAACGCTCTCGACTCGAGCAGCGACGTGCTCGCCACGGTGCTTGGTGCACCGATAGGCGGACTTATCGTCGGGCTGGCGGGCGGCGAATGGGCGCTGGCCGCTTCCGGTGTGCTCCTCGCGCTTGCCGGCGCTGCGATGCTGCGCGTGCGCGACCCCGCCATCAAGGCGCGCGGCGGCCCCCTTCTGAGCGAGGCCTGGTCCGGGCTGGTCTATGTCCTGCGGAGCCGCTCGCTAGTTGGCCTGGCGCTCACCTTCATCACCTTCGGCGCCGGTTGGG
>VBGE01000371.1 GCA_005880345.1 Chloroflexota bacterium
CCCATGCCGCGCACCGCGTCGACCAGCGCGGCTCGGATGCTTTCGCGGACCATCAGCAGGTCGGGTGCTGGCCCGTGAGCTTCAGCTGCGCCTGCGTCGACGTAGCGCCGCGTGAGTAGGTGACGGTCACGCGCTGATCGGCGTGAAACCGCGACCGCAGCAGCAGCGCGAGCGGATGCGCCGCGTCCAGGCGCACATCGTCGATCTGCGTGATGATGTCGCCCGGCTGCAGCCCCGCACTTGCCGCGGGGCTGCCCTTGTCGGCGGTCACGATCTGGCTGCCCTCGGGCAGGCTGTTCAGCGTCGCCATCTCGGGTGTGATGTCGACTGTCTGCGCGCCAATCGACGCGACGGTGACCTGGCCTGTCTGCAGGATCTGCTGGACGTCGTCCTGAACGTCGGCGGCGTTCAGGCCGAATCCCGTCCGGCTCGACGACGAGCCCACCGCGATGCCTATCACCTGGCTGCCCACGTTGAGCAACGGGCCGCCCGAGCTTCCATCCTCGATGACCGCGTTGGTCTGGATCGTGTCGCTGAACTGCAGGGTGTGGCCGAGGTTGAGCGGGTCGTTGACCGTGGACACGCGATGCATCGAGCTCACGTAGGCGGGGGTGACCGAGCCGCCGTCGACCGGACCGCCGACAGCGACGATGACCTGGCCCTGGACCAGCGCGGTCGGGTCGGCGAACCCGAGCGTCGGCAGGCCGCTGACCTTGTCGACCTTGATCACCGCCACGCCAGTCTGGCAGTCGTAGTCGACGAGGCGCGCGTCGTGCGGCTTGGAGTCGCTCGGGATGAGCACGGTCATGCCGTTTGCCCCCGCGACCACCCTGATGTTGGTCACGATGAAGCCGTCGCTCGTGGCGAAGTAGCCCGAACCGCGGACGATGACCGGCGCGTGCTGCGTGACGATGCTCACGACCGCCGGCCTGGCCTTGGTGGCGGCCGCCACGATGGCCGAGTTCTCGGTGATGGTGACTCCGGTCTGCAGGTTGACCTGCTGTGGGTTGGTGCGCGACTGCGTGCGGAGCACAGCCAGCGTCACACCGGCGGCGACGAGAGCGGTCACGAGCAGCCCGGCCACGATGGCCAGCAGCGGGCGCATGACTTGATAGTAGGTTTTAGCTGTTGAGCGAAGGCTCGATCGGGTACCAGGTCATGACCAGCTGTCGGTTCGGCTCGAACCCGGCCGAGCTGTAAAGCTTGACCGCGGCCTCGTTGTCGGGCCGGGTCCAGACGTAGCCCAACGTCACTCGCCTCTCGGCGAAGAGCCTGACAGCCTGGCGGACGAGCATCTCCCCCACCCCCCGCCCGCGGTGGCCTTCCGCGACATAGACCTCCGCCACCTCGCCCTCGAGTCCCGTGCCGGGATCGTAGAGGACGATCCAGCAAAACCCGACAACCTGGCCGCCCTCGTCGCGCACGGCGTAGATGACGTTCTCGCCGAGAAACGAGGATGGGACCTGGGTCAGGTGGCGCTCGATCTCCTCTCGGGCGAGCTGCGGATGGTCCTCGTAGTGGACCTGTTCGGTAAGGTGAAGTTCGATCAGAAGCGGTTTGACCAGGCCATAATCGCCCGCCGCCAAACGCTCGACGTCGAGAGTGCGCATCCCCGTCCGATGTTAGCCTAGGGCTCCTCGAAACCGCCATCAAAATGGTGGGCGGTTTTTCAAATTGCCGACGTAGCTCAGCTGGCAGAGCAGCCGCCTCGTAAGTGGCAGGTCGTGAGTTCGAATCTCACCGTCGGCTCCAACCAGCTTTCCGCACATGTGACGGTTGGCCTCAAGGGTTTCAGCGTGCGTTACCCTCCCCTCCCGATGAGCGTCTCGTAGACGATGAGACGCGTGATGGTGGCCGTCGGCGTGCTCCTAGCGCTGGATCTCGCCTGGCTTGCCGCCGCGGAGGCCGACCTACCTGCGGGTGGCCTCTCGCACCACCAGGCGGTCACCAAGGCCATGGATTACCTCCAGTCGAGCACCCCGATGACCGAAGACCAGTCGATTCCGGGGCCATACCTCTTTCTGGGGTGGGGAGTCAGGGACTCCAGGCCCTGGTACCGGATGGTGTGGGCCGTCAAGCTCTCAGGAAACTTCGTTGGAGACTGCAGGCCATCCGAAGCAGCCTCCTGCTTTCCAGAGCAAACCGAAACCGTCGTCATCGAATCGGCACCGCCAGCACGACCAGCGCCAGCTCGAGGAGCGCGTAGCCCGCGACCATGATCCCCGCCTGGACCGGTGTCGCGCCTGAGCGGATGACGAGCCAGCCGGCAACCACGAGCATCGCGAAGTCCTGGAACCCGACATACGGAGTGAACAGCAACGAGCCGACGATCCCGATGGCAATCGGTCGCGCGACGCCGGTGTGGCCGTGCCGCCACGCTGCCACAAGCGTGACCACGACAACCACGGCCTGCGCGGCGTAGACCTGCGGCCCGAGTCCCAGTGGGCCATCGATCGCGTAGCGGCGCGTCGGTTCCCAGCCTGAGGCCAGGGAGAGGACCTCGCGGTAGCGCTGCAGCCCGTCGCCACCCAGAAGCACGAGCGCGACGACCACCATCACCGCGGTGGCGGCGGCGCAGGCGGCGAACACCCGGTAGTGACCGGCGGCCAGCAGGCAGAGCGGGACCAGGAGGGCAAGCTGCGGCTTGACGGCGATGAGGCTCAGCGCCAGCCCGGCCAGCACCGGCCGCCGGTGCTCGGCCAGCCACCACGCGATCGCGACGGCGGCGGCGACAAGTGCCACCGGCTGGCCGACCATCAAGCCGAAGGCGGTGGGAAACAGGCCGAGGAAAAGCGCCAGGTGAGCGGCCCGCCCCAGGCTTCCACTCGGTGCAACCAGGCGCCAGGCGAGGAAGGCGGCTCCGAACAGCAAGAGAGTCCACAGGACGAGCGCCATGTCGAAGGGCATGGCAAGGAACGGTGTGGCGACATAGCGCCAACCGTCGAGGGCGGCGCCGTAGATCAGCCGGAAATCGTTGCGGACGCGGTACTGCGGGAAATAGGTCGTGACGGCCGCGTAGAGGTTGAACGCGGTGAGCAGCACGCCGGCCCACAGCCCGCCCACCGCCCACAGGCGTCCCCGCTCGCGCATGTAATCCGACACGGTGGGCAAAAAATAAGGGCTCGGACCTGAGCCCGAGCCCTCAACTGAAATCTATTTAGTTGACTTCGCGGTAGTCGGCATCGACGACGTCGCCTTCCTTCTTCTCCTCACCGGCCGGCGAGCCATCCGCAGGAGCCCCGGCGGGCGCTGCCGCGCCGGCTCCCTGGTAGATGTGCTGGCCGATCTTCTGGAGCGCCTCGTTGAAGTCGTCCATCTTGCGCTGCAGGTCCTTGGTGTCGGAGCCTTTGGCCGCGGTCTTCAGAGCCTCGAGCTTGGTGTTGACCTCGCTCTTGACATCGTCCGGGATGCGCTCCTCGTTGTCTTTGATGACCTTCTCGGCCTGGTGGATCATGTGGTCCGCCTGGTTGCGGAGCTCCACTTCCTCCCGCTTGGCGCGGTCCTCCGCGGAGTGAGCCTCGGCCTCCTTGACCATCCGGTCGACCTCGTCCTTGTTCAGGGTCGAGGACGCCGTGATCGTGACCGACTGCTCGCGGCCGGTGCCCTTGTCCTGTGCTTTGACGTTGAGGATGCCGTTGGCGTCGAGGTCGAACGTGACCTCGACCTGCGGCATGCCGCGCGGCGCAGGTGGAATCCCGTCCAGGTGGAAGCGGCCCAGCGTGCGGTTGTCGCGGGCGAACTCGCGCTCGCCCTGGAGCACATGGACCTCGACCGACGACTGGTTGTCGGCGGCCGTGCTGAAGACCTGGGAGCGCGAGGTCGGGATGGTGGTGTTGCGCTCCACCAGCTTTGTGTTGACCCCGCCCAGCGTCTCGATGCCCAGGGAAAGCGGCGTGACGTCCAGCAGCAGGACGTCCTTGACCTCGCCCTTGAGCACGCCGGCCTGGATGGCGGCGCCCACGGCCACCACCTCGTCCGGGTTGACGCCCTTGTGCGGCTCCTTGCCGCCCAGCAGCTCCTTGACCAGCTGCTGCACCACCGGCATCCGGGTCGAGCCGCCGACCAGCACCACCTCGTTGATCTGCTGCGGCGTCAGGCTGGCGTCCTTGAGCGCCGCCATGAAAGGAGGCTTGAGGCGCGCCGTGAGGTCGGCGCTCAGCGCCTCGAACTTGGCGCGGGTGAGCGTCACCTCCAGGTGCTTGGGACCGTTCTGGTCGGCCGTGATGAAGGGCAGGTTGACGGTGGTCTCGAGCCGGGACGAAAGCTCGATCTTGGCCCGCTCGGCTGCTTCGGTGAGCCGCTGCAGGGCCTGCGGGTCGGCCTTGAGGTCGATCCCGTTCTCCTTCTTGAATTCTTCGGCCAGCCAGTCCACCACCTTGCGGTCGTAGTCGTCGCCACCCAGGTGGGTGTCGCCGTTGGTGGCCTTGACCTCGAAGACGCCGTCGCCGACGTCGAGGATGGAGACGTCGTAGGTGCCGCCGCCCAGGTCGAAGACCAGGATCGTCTCGTTGGCCTTCTTGTCGAGCCCGTAGGCCAGCGAGGCGGCGGTCGGCTCGTTGATGATCCGCAGCACGTTGAGCCCGGCGATCTGGCCGGCGTTCTTGGTGGCCTGGCGCTGCGAGTCGTTGAAGTAGGCCGGCACCGTGATCACGGCGTCGGTGACCTTCTCGCCCAGGTACGCCTCTGCGTCCCCCTTGAGCTTCTGCAGGATC
>VBGE01000372.1 GCA_005880345.1 Chloroflexota bacterium
CACCTCTTTCTTGAACAACCCCTCGGGCTTCAGCACGATCCCGACGAGGCCGTCGCCGTCGAACAGCACGTCCTTCACCTCGCCCAGCTTCTTGCCCGTGTGGCCGAGCATCACCGGCTCGCCGCCGTCGATCTCCAGCTCGTCCGCCGGCTTGTTCGCGACCTCTTCCAGCCAGTGCGGAATCTCCGGCCCCGCGCCGAGCACGCCCGCCTCGTCCTCCAGCTCCTCCCCCACCGTCTCGCCCTTCTCGCGATAGCTCAGGTACGCCGGCAGCCGCCGCACCTCCGTCGACGGCAGCGCGAGGTCGACCAGCTCGTGGGTCACGTCCTTCACCGCCTTGCGCGGCACGATGACCTCGTCGGCGACCAGCAGCGAGCCCGGCGACAGCAGCCCGCCGGCGAAGCCCCCGCTCTCCTTCACGACCACGGCGCGGAGCCGGTAGTCGGCGTCGACAAGCACGTGGACCAGCTTGCCCACCTCTTTGCCGTCGCTCGAATACACCTCGGCGCCGAGGTGGAAATCCTCGGCCTTCAACGTCGCGCCGGCGCCATCCCCCACGTTCGAAGCGTAGCCCCAACCTCGATCGCGGCGACGCGCGCGCTCGATCCTTTAATGTGGGTCGTTCCCATGGAGCAGCGCACAACCCCTCCGCCGAACGTGATCGACGCGGCCAAGAAGTACTCCGTCGTCGTGCACACCTCGCGCGGCGACTTCACGATCGACCTGGTCGACCCCAAGGTCGCGCCGCAGACCGTGAACAACTTCGTCTACCTCTCGCAGAACAACTTCTACAAGGGCCTGACCTTTCACCGGGTCGTGGCTGGGTTCGTGGTCCAGGGCGGCGACCCGCTGGGCAACGGCACGGGTGGTCCCGCCTACAAGCTGCCCGATGAGTCCAACCCGTCGAAATGGCCGCGCGGCACCGTGGGCATGGCGTCGAGCGCGGCCGGCGTGAGCGGATCGCAGTTCTTCATCACGCTCGGCGACGCGCCGTTCCTCGCCAGCAACGGCGTGTACAACCGCTTCGGCCAGGTCTCCTCAGGCATGGACGTGGTGGACAAGATCCAGGTCGGCGACACGATGCTGTCCCTCGACGTCACCGCCACGTGAGGACGGTCCTTCTCGCCGCGGTCTTGCTGACTGCGCTGTGCGCCACCGCTTGCGGCTACTCAGACCCTTACGCGAGCTCGGGCCCGGTCGCCAACGAGAGCCCGGGGCCGTCTACGGGAGTGTCTCCGTCGCCTGGCACCGACGACTTCAACGCGGGCGGCGGCATCAACTCGTGCTCCGCCACCGCGACCCCGGCGTGCGTGCAGTACCCCGACGGCCTGAGGGTCATCGACCTGAAGGCCGGCACCGGCGCCGCCGCAGTCGCGGGCGAGAACGCCGAGGTCCAGTACACGGGCTGGCTGACCAACGGCCAATCGTTCGACTCGAGCCGCAAGGCCGGACGCACGAGCTTCACGTTCCAGATCGGCCAGTCGCAGGTCATCGGCGGTTGGGACGAAGGCGTGCCGGGGATGAAGATCGGTGGCAAGCGCAAGCTGGTCATCCCGCCAGCGCTCGGCTACGGCGCCCAGGGTCAGACCGACCCCAACACGGGCGCGACGATCATCCCCGGCAA
>VBGE01000373.1 GCA_005880345.1 Chloroflexota bacterium
CGCGACCTTCAACCTGGTGCCGTCGCTGCTGGCGCAGATCGAGGACTACGGCAAGGAAGAATCGGTCGATCTCTTTCTCAACCTGAGCAAGCGGCCGGCGGGCGACCTTTCCGCCGAGGAGCGGGACTTCGTCCTGCGATGGATGCGCGAATCGCCACGCGCGCTTCGCGTGCAGCAGTCGCCGCGCTATCTCGAGCTCGCGTCGCGGCCTCCTGACGCCCAGTTCACCAACAACGACATCCGTGACCTCCAGGTGTGGTTCAACCTCGCGTGGTGCGACCCGGTGTGGGTCGAGAACGACCCCGGCCTGGCCGAGCTCAAGCGCAAGGACCGCGACTTCACCGAAGAAGACAAGACGATCCTTTTCGCGGCGCAGCTGGAGCGCATCCGCAGCGTCATCCCGAAATATCGCGAGCTCGCGGAGCGCGGCCAGGCCGAGCTCACGTTCTCGCCGTACTACCACCCGATCCTGCCGCTCATCTGTCACGTCGACTCGGCGCGGAGCGCCAACCCGCAGATCCAGCTGCCCGAGCGCCACTTCTCGCATCGCGAAGATGCAGAGCGCCAGATCGAGCTGGGCAAGGGTCTGTTCGAGCGCATGCTCGGCCAGAAGCCGAAAGGCATGTGGCCGTCCGAGATGGCGGTGGGCGAGGCGGTCATCGGGCTCGCCGAAAAGGCGAAGCTCGACTGGATGATCAGCGACGAGGAAGTCCTCGCGCGCTCGGTCGAGGGCCAGTTCAACCGCGACGATCATCTGTACCAGCCGAAACGAGTCGCCCGCGAAGGCGGAGCAGTGTCGATGGTGTTCCGCGACTCGCAGCTCTCCAACGTCATCGGCTTCGACTACCAGCGCATGGCGTCGACCGACGCCGCCCGCGACCTGATGGGGCGGCTGCGGCGCATCCGCGACGTGCAGGGCGACCGCGACTTCCTGGCGGTGATCGCCCTCGACGGCGAGAACGCGTGGGAGTTCTATCCGCGCGACGGCCACGACTTCCTGAATGCCCTCTACACGGAGCTCGAGTCGAGCACGGACATCGTCACCACCACGGTCTCCGACTTCCTCGCCGACCATCCGCCGCAGAACCAGCTCCATCACCTGCACACCGGCAGCTGGATCGGGGCGAGCCTGGACACGTGGATCGGCGACCCGGAGCACAACGTCGCGTGGGACCTGCTCGCGGAGACGCGCGACTGGCTCGACGCGCAGTCGCAGCAGAGGCCGAAGGATTCACAGCAGGCGGCGCTCGCGTGGCGCGAGATCCTGATCATCAAGCGTGCGCCGACACCGGAGCGTGGCGTGCCGTCGACCACGATCAGCCCGATGTCGCGCCACGACCCGGCGTGGGCGCAGGGCGGGTACTACCTGGTCGGATCGGGTTTTGGCGCGCTGCACCGACCCGCCGGTTTCGTCGAGCGCGTCTATTACGGCAACGACGACGAGAAGATGTACTTCCGCATCGACTCGACGCGCTCGCCGGCCGAGCTCGAGCAGCAGAACGTCGAGTTCTGGCTGTACATCGCAGGGCCGCCCGCCGTCGACGGCAAGGGCGACATCGAGCTGCCGCTTTCCCGACCGGGGGTCGGCGAGCTCGGCTTCGAGCCCGCGTACGTCGTGCGGATCACGCCTCGCGCGCAGGGAGGCAGGCTGACCGTGGCCAAGGTCGCGAGCACGCACACGCGCGCCGCGACCGAAGTGAGCTGGGACATCGAGGACCCGTTGGCGGTCGCGATCCCGTTCTCGCGCCTGGTCAAGGGCGCCGGTGACGCGTTCGAGCTGGCGCTGGTGGTGAGCCGCGAGGGACGGGACGTCGAGGTGGTGCCGCCATCCGGTGCGCTCGGCATCCGGGTGCCGGGGCAGACACAGGCGGTCGAGGTCGAGCAGGCCCGGCATCTCAAGGTCCTCGTCGCGACCGCCGAGCTGGCGCCGTTCGCCAAGCTGGGCGGCGTCTCCGACGTGGCGGCGGCGCTGTCCAAGGAGCTGCACCGCCACGGCCACGACGTGCGAGTCGTGCTCCCTCGCTACAAGCAGGTCGACATCGGTCGGTTCGCGCTGCGCCCGGTGGTCACCGATCTGTCAGTGCCGTTGGGCACCGACAACGTGCCCGCCACCATCTATGAGGGCCGCCTCGGTGACCTGATCGTGTACTTCGTCGACTGTCCGCAGCTGTACGACCGCGACGGCATGTTCGGCTTTGGCGACGACGACGCGCGGTCGGTGTACTTCTCCCGCGCGGTGCTGGAGATGCTGCCTGCGCTCGGCTGGTTCCCGGACGTGATCCAGGTCCACGACTGGTGGGCGGCTCTCATCCCGAACCTGCTCGACCGCGTGTACGACGGCGAGGAGTACGCGGACATCGCCACGACCTTGACCATCCACAACCTTTCCGCGCAGGGCGTGTTCGGCTTCGGCGCCCTGATGCTGGCGGGCCTGCAGGAGTGGGGCCTGATCCGGCTGGGCATCCCGGGCCTGGACAACGTTGTGAACTTCCTCGGGCGCGGCATCCACTTCGCGGACGTGGTCAACACGGTGAGCGAGCGTTATGCGAAGGAGATCCAGACTCCCGAGTACGGCGAGGGGTTGGACGAGCTCCTGCGCCGCAACACGCACAAGCTGCACGGGATCCTGAACGGCATCGACTACGAGATCTTCGATCCGCAGAAGGACCCCAACATCCCGCACCACTACTCGGCGGACGCGCCGCAGCAGAAGAGCTTGAACCGGGCGGCGCTGCGCACCGAGCTCGGTCTGGAGGACGTGAGCCGGCCGGTGTGCGCGATCGTGTCGCGGTTCTACGACGTGAAGGGCTTCGACCTGATCGAGCAGGCGATGCCGGAGCTCGTGCAGCTGGGGCTGCAGATCGTGGTCATGGGCACCGGGGACCGCCGCTACGAGGACATGTTCAGGCGGTGGGCGTCAGAGGCGCCGCGCCAGGTCGCGGTGATGATCGGTTTCGATTCGGCGCTGGCGCAGCGGATCTACGCGGGCGCCGACATGCTGTGGATGCCGTCGCGGTTCGAGCCGGGCGGCCTCGCCCAGCTCATCGCGCTGCGGTACGGGACGATCCCGGTGGTTCGGGCCACGGGCGGGCTGGCGGACACGATCCGCGACTACGACCCGGTCGGGCACACGGGGAATGGTTTTCGATTTGGGCCGTATGACGCCTGGCAGTTCTTCGCGGCGGTGGTTCGCGGCGCCGAGAACTTCAGGCACCCGAGTGTCTGGACGTGGCTCATCCAGCACGCGATGCGCGAGGACGTGTCGTGGTCGCGATCGGCGTTGAAGTACGTGCAGCTGTACCTGGCGGCGATCGCCGCGCGGCGGGAGCGGCGAGGCGTGCCGGTGGCGGCGCCTACGTCACCCGCCCCGGTGGGGGAGTAGCAGCCGGCCGGCCCTTTCCCGGATAGTCCGGACTATCCGACCTTGTGCCGGACGAGAAGTTCAGTTAGTCCGGACTATCCGAGCTCTCGCCCGACCAGAAGTTCAGTCAGTCCGGACTATCCGGACTATCCACCCCAGTCAGGCAGCAGCCTCAGTTGCTCGGCGCGGCGGGCGCCGGGGGCGTAGGCGGTGCCGGCACGACCTCGCGCTCGAGCAAGCGGTAGAGGCCCTCGGCCTCGGCGACGTCATCCACGTCCTGGCGGTCGAGCGTGGCGCCTGACGGAATGGCCCAGCCGATCTCGGGCTTGTACGCCTCGTCCCACCAGCCGTCGAGGATGCTCACGTTGAGCGCACCGTTCGCGCCCGCCTTCATTCCGCTGGTCCCACTCGCCTCGAGGAACCGGCGCGGGTTGTTCAACCAGATGTCCGCGCCCTGCACCAGGTTCCGCGCGAGCGCGATGTCGTAGTCCTTCAGGAACATCACGCGCGGCTCTTCGCGGGCGAGGCCGACGATGCCCGCGACGATGTCCTTGCCGGGCTGGTCGGCGGGGTGCGACTTGCCGGCGAACAGGAACTGGACGGGCCGCTTCGAGCTCCGCAGCAGCTTGGAGAGGCGCGCCCGGTCGCGCAGCAGCAGCGTGGCGCGCTTGTAGGGCGCGAAGCGGCGGCCGAAGCCGATGGTCAGCGCATTCAGGTCGAGCTCGTGCGGCGTCTCGGCACGCTCGTTGGTGAAGACGAAGAGCCGGCGCTTGAGCTCACCGTGCACCGCCCACAGCTCGGCGGCCGGAATCTCGTTGACCGCGTGCCAGCGGCCGTCCCCAGGATCGAGGTCCCACCAGTCCGGACCGACGTAACGGCTGAGGAGGGCTGCGATCTCGGACGCGACCCATGTCGGCATGTGCACACCGTTGGTGACCGAGCCGATCGGCACCT
>VBGE01000010.1 GCA_005880345.1 Chloroflexota bacterium
TGGGAGCGGTTGCGATCCAGCGGATGTGGGATGTACGTCAATCCGCCCATCCCGTGAATCAGGTCCATGGCATCCTCGGGCCCAAGAAATGGCTGCACCCGCCTCGTGATGAATAGACCGATGACCTCGCCTTCGAGCGTCTTGATCTCCTCACCGCCGATGGCGAGAGCCGGCGCCATCCTCCGGAGACTCTCCGCGCCTTCGAAAACGTTGTGATCGGTCAGTGCGATCCGATCCAGCCCGCATTCGGTGGCACGGTCGATCAGCTGCTGAAGAGTGCTGCGCCCATCGTGCGAATAGTTGGAGTGGAGGTGGAGGTCGACGCGCAGCATCACGAGGGTGCTAGAGCGCGGCTTCTTTCAGCAATCGCTCGCGTGAACGTGCAAACAGAGGAATCACCTGCGCCGGCCCACGACTGCGGCACGCCTGCTCCATGAGCGCGGCCTGCGCGTTGTAGATGATCTCCATGACCTGCTCGGGCCTTCGCTCGCGGCCCAGCCTTGCGGGCAGTTGCGGATGTGCCTGGCGAAGAACGGTCATCAGCCGTGGAACCAACCACCCGGGCACGATTCGGACCTGCTGCACGAGGCACTCCTCGACCCAGAAGAGCAGCTCATCCGATTCCTGGAGCAGCCGTCGCGGTGTCATCGCGCGTTTGCTCCGCCGATGCCATCGCCGATAACGCTCCTGCTCCTCGATGGTCTCCTGAAGCATGGGCTGCAACCCACTATATCAGCGACCCATCGCGGTTCTGGCTCTTGTCGGATAACAGAGCGTCCGCCATCCTCCAGTGCCTGGAACAAGATGGACCTGCCGGTCGAATGTCCACTCGCGCCAGTGCTGGCGCACGCGATATCGCATCACGAGGCGGGCGACGTTGGTGTAAGTGCGTTGATGCACCTGGTCCGTCCAAATCTCGAGCACGGTGACGTTTGCGACCTGCATCTCGAGGATCTCGAGCCACTCGTCGAGCCGCGGCATCTCGCGGATGAAGTTCTGCACGCCGCCCCAGGCGCGCTGCGCGTCCTCGGCCAGCATCTCCCACATCTCGTCGAAGCGCCCTTCGCTGTGCAGGTTCATGAACCGGATCTCGAACGTGTCCGGGGCGATCGATGCCGGGAGGGTCGGCCGCAGGGGTTCTAATGGCGACGGCATGGCGGCGAAGGCGCCGGCCATACCGGTCCCGACCGAGGCGCTCACGAACCGGCCGAAGTCATCCGCCGGCCACGTCGTGAACTGGCCTGCCACGCGCTGGAGGAACATGTCGACGACCGGCCAGCGACGGAGCGGTCGAAGGAAGTTCTTGACCATTGGCGCTAGATGTTGTGTGATCTCCACAGACTGTATACATAATGTGGATAACCCGCAAGCCTTTCGTTGTCCGGCAGGGCCCCCGCCCTCAGCGCGTGGCCATACGCCGAACGACCGCGGCGACCTCGACGAGCGGGACTCCTACCGGGCAGGCCGACGCGGCCGCCATCAGGTCGGGGTCGTCTCCGGCCAGGTCGGATGACGCGTCGCCCAGCCGTGCGTAGAGCCGCATGTACGAGCTGGCCAGGTCCGGCAGCCGTGTCTTGCCGATCCGGCCCGCGGCCAGCGCGCAGAGTCCGCAGTTGATGCACCCGACCAGCTGAGGATGGCGCTCGCGTAGCGCCGGATCGACGGTCCTGATGCCGTCAGGCGCATAGGTTTCCAGCAGCGCGGTCAGCTGGGAGCGAGGGCGGCGCAGGCGGCGCCTCGCCTGGTGCAGCCCATAGGCCCACGCCAGCTTCGCGAGGGAGTCAGCGCGTGCCATTGCCCATCAACAATCCGCGCATCGATCCTTGAGCCAGCTCTTCCTGCGCCCAACCCGAATGGCCGAGCACCGGGGCCCGGCCAAGCCACGCGCCGCGCACGAACTCGCTCGCGGCCTCGAATCGTTGCGAGGCGCTCCACCCCAGCTCCCTACCGACAACCTCGGCCGCGCGCATGACGCATGCGGCGCCCGCACATGGCCCGCCCGTCACGCCGACGCGACGAAATGCATCGGCCAGGGTCCGTACCTGCTCGTGCCTCGTGGCGTAGATGAGCTCGCCTTCCGTCACTGGCTCGCACCGGCACAGCACGCGGGAGGTGGCGCCTTCGTCGAGCACCTTCTCCGCGTTCGAACCATGGCGGCCCTGCAGCTTGACCACAGCCATCGCCGGGATGCCGCACCGCGCAGCGAGCTCGGCGACCGGCGCGGGGTCGGACTCGTTGCCCGGCAGCGGCCGGGTCGCGGTCGTCGACTGTGCCTCGTGCGCGAGCTTGCGACACACTGCGTCCGCGGTTTCCTCCGCCATCAGGCGGTACATCGAGAGCTTGCCGCCGGCGATTGTGATCAAGCCATCCGCTCCCTGCGTCGAGTGGTCGATCACCTCGTAGCGCCGCGACAGCTCGTCCTCGTATCGCCGCCACTTGTAGAGGGTCGGCCGCACTCCTGCAGTCGTGCGCACCGCGCGGTACCGCCGGATCGATGGAAAGACACGCTCGAAGGCCTGCAAGAGGTAATCGACCTCGTCCTCTTGCACTTCGACCGACCCGAGGTCGCCGTAGAAATCGTCGTCGGTCGTGCCGAGCAGGGTGAACCCGGCGTGGGCCACCATCAGCAGGTCACGTCCGTCGATCGACTCGGCGCTGATGGAGAAGTTCGAGATGCGGTGGGGATAGACGAGATGGATGCCCTTGGCAGGGCGCAGCTCGATGTCGACGCCGGCCATCGCGCCGAGCTCGGGCGACCATGGCCCGGTGGCGTTGACGACCGCTCGGGCTCGAGCCTCGGAGCCGGCGCCATCCGGGCCCTGGTACCGAACCCCGATCACCTTGCCCGCGTCCCGGATGAGTCCGGTCACGCGCGTGTGGTTCATGGCGCGCGCGCCGTGGGCCATCGCGTCCTGCACGTTGGCGAAGACCAGCCGGTGCGGGTCGACTCCCCACTCCTCCATCGTCACCGCGCCGATCACGTCCGGCGCCAGGCCTGGCTCTGCCTCGCGGGCTTCCTCCGCCGTCAGGCGGCGGTGCGGGTGCGCGTGCTTCAGCGGCTGGAAGCGGTCGTACACCTCCATGGCGGTCTCCATGCGCTCGATGTTGTTCCGGTCGTGCGGCAGGACCGGGATGATGAAGACGACCCGATAGACCAGGTTGCGAGCGATGCTCACGATGTGCCCCGCGTCCTGGCACGAGAGGCGCGTCGTGTCCCAGTCGTATTCCAGGTAGCGCGGACCGCCGTGGATCATCCAGCTCGACGCCCCGCTGGTGCCTGCGCCCCAGTCGCCCTTCTCGAGCAGCAGGACCGAAAGTCCGCGCAGAGAGAGGTCGCGCGCGACCCCCGCTCCGGTCACGCCGCCACCGACGACGACTACGTCATAAGAGGACGGCGCGGCCACCAGGCCGATCTTAGTGGGCCGACGCCGCGGCTTCGTGCTCCTTCTGGAACTGCTCGATGATGCCCTTGGCGATGTGCGCCGGCATCTCCTCGTAGTGGTCGAACTTCATCTCGAAGCTGCCGCGCCCCTGCGTGATCGACCGCAGGTCGAGGGCGAACCGCAGCATCTCCGACTGCGGCACCATCGCCTTCACGTTCTGGTAACCGTCCGTGGGCTCGGTGCCGAGGATCTTGCCGCGGCGGCCGTTGATGTCAGACATGATGTCGCCGAGGTTCTTCTCGGGCACGTGGATCGTCGCCTCGACCACGGGCTCCAGGAGCACGGGTCCGGCATCGAGCGCGCCTCTGCGGATCGCCATCGAGCCCGCGATCTGGAAAGCCATGTCGTTGGAATCGACCGTGTGGTACTTGCCGTCGAGCAGGGTCACCCTGACGTCGACCATCGGATAACCCGCCACCACGCCCTTGGCCATCGAGTCGACGATTCCCTTCTGCACCGAGGGCCTGAAGTTCTGGGGGATCGAGCCGCCGAAGATCTTGTCCTCCCAGACGAAACCCTCGCCGCGCGCGGCGGGGCCGACCTCGATGACGCAGATGCCGTACTGCCCGTGGCCTCCCGACTGCTTGACGTGGCGACCTTCGGCGCGGGCCTGGCCGTGCACGGTCTCGCGATAGGGGACGCGGGGCGTTGCGGTCGTCGCTTCGACGCCGTACTTGCGCTTCAGCTTCTCGAGGATCACGTCGAGGTGCACATCGCCCAGGCCTGAGATGACGAGCTGCTTGGTCTCCTCGCTGCGCTCGACGTGGAGCGTCGGGTCTTCCTCGCTCAAACGAGCAAGGCCACTCGAGATCTTCTCCTCGTCGCCCCGCGCCTTGGGCGTGATCGCCAGGGAAAAGGCCGGGCCGGGGACGTCGATTTGCGGAACGGGTCCGCCATCCTTCAGCCCCAGCGTGTCCCCGGTGAGCGTGTGCGCCAGCTTGGTCGCCGCTGCGATGTCGCCCGCGTGGACCTCGGCCGCCGCGACGTGTTCTTTGCCCCGCGGAAAGAAGATCTGCGCCAGTCGTTCCTCCCCACCACGGCTCAGGTTGGGCAGGTGGGCATCGGCCTTCACGGTCCCGGCCACCACCTTGAAGTAGCTGATGCGGCCGAACTGGTCGCCGCCGGTGCTGAAAACGAAAGCCTTCACCGGCTTGTCCGGCTCGACCTGCGGCGGCGGCATCAGCTCGGCGATCGTCGACATCAAGGTGCGGACTCCCAGCAGCTTGGTCGCCGAGCCGCACAGCACGGGCGCGACCTTGCCTTCGAGGATGCCCTCGCGCAGCCCGCGCTGGATCTCCTCCTCGGTCAGCGTGCCGGCGTCGAGATATTTCTCGAGCAGCGAATCATCGCTCTCCGCCGCCGCCTCGATGAGCTGGCCTCGATATTCCTCGACGCGTTGCTTCATGTCGTCCGGGATGGGGACCTCGCTGCCCTTGCCGTCGGCCGCGGTGACGTACGCCTTCAGGTGGAGCAGGTCGACGATGCCGCGGAAATCAGCCTCCGCACCGATTGGCAGGTGCAGCGGGAAAGGTCGCGGAGACAGGGTCTCGCGCATGGCCGCGACCGCGCCGTAGAAATCCGAGTTCTCCTTGTCGAGCTTGTTGACCACCACGACGCGAGGCTTTTGGGTGCGGTTGCACTGCTCCCACGCGACCTCGGTGCCGACCGCCAGCTGTGCCGTGGGGCCGACGACGACCACCGCCCCCTCAGCGGCGCGCAGCCCGCTCGCCGCCTGGCCCGCAAAGTCGAGGAAGCCGGGGGCGTCGAGGATGTTGATCTTGAAGCCGTTGTGTTCGGCGAAGGCCACACCGAGGTTGATCGAGATCTTCCTTTTCTGCTCTTCGGGCTCGAAGTCCATGACGGCCGTCGACTGGTCGGGCGAGCCCATCCTGGCGATCCCGCCGGAGGCGAAGAGCATGGCCTCGGCGAGCGTGGTCTTGCCATCGTGCGAGTGGCCCAGCAGGACCACGTTTCTGATCTTGTCGGAAGCGTAATCAGTCGCCATCCAAACCCCCACCAGGAGCGGCCGCCCGCCTGTATGCCCCACAAGTCTAAGGCCGGGTTAAATCGACCCGGTAGAATGGCGATTCGCATGGTCAAGAAGACGGCGTCGATCGAAGAGGTCCTGAGCGCCTTCGAGGCGGCGCGCGACAAGGTGATGGCCGACGAGGTGAAATCGCTCACCAAGCTCGGCATCCCCAAGGCGATGGCCTACCAGATGATCGCCAGCCGGTTCCATCAGAAGGTCGGCAACCAGGATGAGGCCGAGCCAGACCCCTTCGAGGGGAACGCCACGTCCTGGGAAGAAATAAGCTAGCCCGACTCCCGTGAATCGTGCGGAGCGGCTCGCTCGGCTCCTGCGAGTCCTCGCGGCGATCATCGCCGAACCCGGCCTGAATCCTCTCGAGCTGGCCGAGCGCGCCGGCGTCTCCGAGCGCACGCTGCGTCGGGACCTGGTCCAACTGCGCGACCTGGGCTACGAGGTGGCGTACACCAGCGGCTACGAGGTCCAGGAAAAGCTGAACCTCGAGGGTCGGGGCCGCAAGGCCATGCGCACGCGCGGCGATGACGCGCTGTTGCAGGCGGTCGCGCATGCGGTCGAGACGGCCGGTTTGTGGCGTGACACCGACAGCGATGGCAGGGCACAGCCGCTCGCGCCGCGTCGCGCCAGGCCGCGCCGGACCGGCGATGCGCCTGTGGTCCTCATCCCCAGCGGCGGCGACGACCCCGACTTCATCTTCGCCACGGGGTTTGCCGTCGAGAGCGGCCTGTTCATCAGCTTCTCGCCCCAGGAGCAGGTGCTCGCGGTCAGCCCGCTCGAGGTGGATCGGGCTCGCGCCGAGTCGAAGGTGGCCACCATCCTCGAAGAGCGCGAGGCGTACGCGACAGGGTCATGGGCGCGGCTTGCCGCTCGGATGCTGCGCGAAAAGGGCATCGGCCACGTGCGCGTCGCGACCGGCCTGCCGGCCGTGCATCTCGAAGAGCTGCGGGCGGCCGGCAGCGAGGCCGAGATCGACCGGACGCTCTTCGTCGCTGAGCGCCGGCGGAAGTCGGCCGAGGAGGCCGCAGCGATCCAGGAAGCCCAATCGGCGGCCGAGGCGGCCGTGACCGAGGTCGTGCGCGAGCTCGCGAAGGCGGAGATCAAGGACGGCGTCCTGTGGTCGAACGGCGGACCCCTCACCTCCGAGAAGCTCTACGCGCGCGCGCAGTTCGCGCTCGGGGAGAGAGGCTTCACATGCCCGGACATGATCATCGCCTCGTCCCCGGGCAGCGCCCTGCCGCACTACCGCGGCGACGGTCCGATCCAGGCCAACGCGCCCGTGATCATCGACATCTTTCCGACGAGCCGCAAGACCTACTTCAGCGGCGACCTGACACGCACCGTCGTGGTGGGTGAGATCAGCGAAGAGGTCAGGCGCATGCACGCTGCCGTTCTGCAGGCGCTCGACGTGGGCATCGAGTCGATCTCCGCCGGCGTGCCCGGCAAGGAGCCGCATCTGGCCGTTTGCCAGGTGCTCGTCGACCGCGGTTTTGGGACCACGACCGAAGGTTTCGAAGGCCCCGACGGGGTCGCGCGCATGAATCACAGCACTGGGCACGGCGTAGGGCTCGAGATCCACGAAGAGCCGTCGCTGCGTGCGGTCGCCGAAGAGCCGCTCGAAGAGGGCGACGTCGTCACGGTCGAGCCGGGTCTTTACCTGCTTGGTTTCGGCGGCGTGCGGATCGAGGACACCGGCATGGTCACCAAGCACGGCTTCCATAACTTCACAACCCTGACGCGAAGCCTCGACCCGCGCGACTACCTGTAAGCTGACGATTTACATGGAAGAGCGTCCGATGGAGGAGGCCGAGAGCCTCGGCCAGCGCATCAAGCGCATCCGCAACCAGCGCGGAATGAGCCTCGCCAAGGTCGTGCGCGACGACTTCAGCCGCGCGTTCCTCAACCAGGTCGAGCTCGGCAAGGCGCGCCCTTCGATTCGCGTCCTTCGGATCATCGCCGAAAGGCTCGGCACCGAGGTCGAGTACCTGCTCGAAGGCCATGAGGCGGGCATCGAGCGCGAGCTTGCCCTGGAGAAGGGCCGCGTCCTCCTCGCCCAGGGCGAACCGCGCCGCGCGCTGCTCGCCTTGAAGCCGGCGCTCACCTCTTACGACTGGCCGCTCGGCTCAGACGCCCGCGTGACTCGAGCGCAGGGACTCATCGCCATGGGCAGGCGCGACGAAGCGGCACCGATCCTGGAGGGCGAGAGGAAGACGATCGAGCTGCACCGGGACCGCCACCGCCTGGAGCGGCTGCGCGCCGTCGAGCGCGGCGAGGCGTTTCGAATCGAAGGTGACGCGGTCAAGATCCATCTGCACCTCGGCGACCTCGCCGCCCGATACGGCAACACACACGACGAGCTCGAGCACTACCGCGCAGCGCGGGCCCTGATCGAAGCCGGTGTTAAAGCCCCGACGGGAAGCTGAAGGAGGGCGGCGGGTTCACGTCCGGCGGCCCAATCTCGATCGTGATCACCTCATGGCTCTTCAGCTGGATCGTGCGAGGGTCGCCGTCGAAGACCTTGGCGCCCTTGCCGTCTCCCAGGTCGACGTAGGTCACGATCTTGTCGCCGGGCGCGAGCGTGAAGGTGGCGACGTGCGACGCATCGAGCTTCATCGGGCCGTAGCCGTTGGTGTTGCTCAGGCGTTGGCCACGTCGAAGAACTGGCCGACCGTAAAAGTCTGGTTGGGGGGCGACTCGATAAATTCGTCACGGTGCCGTGGTACATGATCTGCAGCGCGGCGTGGTAGTGGAGCTGCGAGTGCTCGAGCTGGTCGCACGGGATGCCGGCCACGGTCGGCGTGTTGTTCTGCTGCGGCCTCTGCAAGTACAGGATTCCCACGATCAAAGCGATAGTCAGGATGCCGAGGATGACTCCGGCGACAACAGGCATCAGCGGCACACCGGAGCCGCTCTTCGGCCGGACCGGCCGGCGCCCGGCCTTGCCCTTGCCCACGCCTGCGGAAGCCTTCGCTCGGGGTTTGACTGCCATAGTCACTGGTAGAATACCGACCTGACCTTTCTGGCCTCGACCGGTGGCACCGCGCCCCCGTTGGCCGAGGCCTCAAACCCATAGGAAGGAGGTTCCCCAGTTGCGGGACTACGAAGTTCTGTACATCGTTCGCGCCGACCTGGATGACGAGAAGGTCCAGGATGCGGTGAAGCGGGTCAACCGGCTGATCGAGCGCTCAGGCGGCACGTCCGAGGCCACCAATCTCTGGGGCAAGCGCAAGCTCGCCTACGAGGTCAAGCACCAGAAGGATGGCTCCTATGTGCTGCAAGACTTCCAGCTGGACCCCAACCGGGTGCCCGAGCTCGAGTCGAGCCTGAAGATCACCGAGGAGGTCTTGCGTCACCTGATCGTGCGCAAGCCCGAGAAGGCCGCTCCAGTGACCGCCGTGGCACCCCCGCCGGCGGAGGTCGTCCTGGAGCCGATCGCGGCCGAGGCTGAGGCGGCGGGGCGAGTGGCCACGGCGGCTCGAGAGGAGGAGACATAAATGTCCAACCTGAACAAGGCGTTGCTCATCGGACGTCTGACCAAGGACCCGGAGATGCGCTACACGCCGAGCGGCACCGCGGTCACCAACTTCAGCATCGCCACCAACCGCTGGTCGACCGGGCCTGATGGCGAGAAGAAAGAGTTCACGGACTACCACAACATCGTCGCGTACAACGCCGGCCGGAGGAACCTGGCCGAGATCGTCGCCCAGTACACGCGCAAGGGCGCACTGGTGTACATCGAGGGACGGATCCAGACCCGTTCATGGGAGGGCCAGGACGGCCAGAAGCGACGGACGACCGAGATCATCGCCAACGACGTGCAGTTTCTCGACAGCCGCAGCAGCGGCCCCACCGACGGCGCGCCCGCGCGCAGCCGTCCCGCGGCAACCGATGACATTCCCGCTCCGGACGAGGCGCCTCGCGACGTCGACCCGGACGAAATTCCCTTTTAAGTAGGAGACGACCAACATGGCAGTCAACCGTCCACCGTCTCGTGAGGGCAGCGGACCCGGCGGAGGTCCGAGAGGCCCGAAGCGCCAGCACCGCAAGGTCTGCGCCTTCTGCGCCGAGAAGATCGCCTACATCGACTACAAGGAGATCTCACGCCTTCGTCGCTTCATCAGCGACCGCGGCAAGATCCTGCCCAGGCGCGTGACCGGAACGTGCGCCAAGCACCAGCGCCCGCTCACCACGGCGCTCGAGCGCGCCCGCGCCATTGCTCTCCTGCCCTACACGACCGAGGTGCGCTAAGGCAAACTTGTAGCGCCGCCTGATCCTCCACTGGAGCGCGCCCATGACCTTCCAAACGCAGCTGCGAATCCCCGGACCCACGCCTCTCCCGGAGCGCGTGGTTCGGAGCATGAACCGGCCGATGATCGACCACCGCGGATCCGAGTTCGCAGCCATCCTGGGCGAGATCACGGCGGGCGCGAAGCGCATCTTCAAGACCAACGGCGACCTGCTCCTTCTCACGTCCTCAGGCACGGGCGGCCTCGAGTCGGCGGTCGCCAACCTCATCTCGCCTGGGGACGAGGTCGTGGCGGCGCTGTGCGGCAACTTCGGCGAGCGATTCGCCGCGCTGGCGTCGGCCTACGGAGCAGAGGTGGTGCGGCTCGAATTCGAGTGGGGCCAGCCTGTCGACCCCGACGACCTGGCCGTCGTGCTGGAGCGGCACCCGAAGGCAAAGGTCGTCCTGCTCACGCACAACGAGACCTCGACCGGGCTGACCAACCCGCTGCGGGAGCTGGCTCGCGTCGCGCGCAAAGCCGACCGCATCGTGGTCGTCGACGGAGTGAGCTCGATCAGCTCGATTGACATCGAGACCGACGCGTGGGGCATCGACGTCGCGGTGAGCGGCTCGCAGAAGGGTTGGATGGCGCCGCCCGGGCTCGCGCTGGTCAGCGTGAGCGAGCGTGCCTGGGCGCAGCAGGCCAGGGCGCGGTCGCCGCGCTTCTACTTCGACTGGAAGGAAGCCAAGGCGTGGGCCGAGAAGGGAATGACGCCCTTCACGCCCGCCGTGCCGGTCGCGTTTGCCATGCAGGAAGGCCTCCACATGCTCGAGGAAGAAGGCCTGGCCAACGTCTACGAGCGCCATGCACGCCTGGCGCGGGCGACACAGGCCGGGCTGCAGGCCCTCGGTTTCCAGCTGTTCGCAGCCGAGGGCTTTCGCTCCCACACCGTGACGTCGGCGCTGCCGCCGCCTGGCCTGGACGTGGCCGCCCTGCGCAAGCTCGTCGATACCAGATACGGCGTCGTCATCGCGGGTGGCCAGGGCAAGATGACCGGCAAGATGATTCGCGTCGGGCATCTCGGCGCTGTCGCCGCAGGTGACGTGGTGCAGGTCATCTGGACGCTCGAGCAGGCGCTCGAAGAGCTCGACATCGCACCCGCGGACGGCCGCGGGGTGGCCGCCGTCACCGCGTCGGTGCAGGGGGTGCCCGCCGCCGCGCGCTAGCGCCGGCGCACAGACGTGGCCAAAATCCTGGTCGCCGACCCGCTCGCCGAAGACGGCCTCGAGCGTTTGCGGCGCGCCGGTGAGGTCACCGTCGTCAGCAAGCTCGCCGAGGCGGACCTCATCCTCCAGATTCCCGAATTCGACGCCCTGGTGGTGCGGAGCGAGACTCGCGTCACCGCCTCCGTCATCGAGGCCGGGCGCCGGCTCCGCGTGGTGGGCCGGGCGGGAGTCGGGGTGGACAACATCGACGTGCCCGCCGCGACGCGCAAGGGCATCCTTGTCGTCAACGCCCCACGGGGTAACATCGTGGCCGCTGCCGAGCACACGGTGGCCTTGCTGTTCGCCCTGGCCCGCTGGGTGCCTCAGGCCGACGCCTCGGTGAAACGCGGCGAGTGGACGCGAGCGAAGTTTGTCGGGACCGAGATCCGCGGCAAGACCCTCGGCGTGATCGGGCTCGGCAACGTCGGGTCGGAGGTCGCCAAGCGCGCCCATGGCATCGAGATGGACGTGATCGCCTTCGACCCCGTCGTCGCGGTCGAGCGGGCCGAGCTGTTCAACGTCGAGCTGGTCACGCTGGAGGATCTGCTGCGCCGTGCCGACTGCGGCGGCATCGTGGACGAGGCGGCCCTCCTTGCCGCTCTTCAGGCGGGCCGCCTGGCGGCTGCTGCGGCGGACGTCTTCGAGCAGGAGCCGCCAGGCGAGAACCCGCTGCTGACGCTGCCGAACTTCGTCGCCACGCCGCACATCGGCGCGTCCACGGCGGAGGCGCAGGTCTCGGTCGCTTTTGACGTTGCAGAAGAAGTGGCTGCGGTCCTGGCGGGGGACCTGCCCCGCTTTGCCGTCAACGCTCCAGCGCTGCCGCCCGAGGAGCTCGCGTACCTGCGTCCGTTCGCGAGCCTCACCGAGCGGTTGGCGGCGCTGCACGCGCAGCTGTTTGGCGGCCGCGTTTCCGCCATCGAGCTCGACTTCGAGGGCGAGCTGGCGGAGCACGACGTCAACCTCCTGGTCGCCTCCGCCATCAAGGGTGTGCTCCAAACCTTCACCGAAGAGCGCATCAACGCGGTCAACGCCCGGCTGATTGCGGGCAATCGAGGCATCAAGCTGGTCGAGCGGCGCAGCCGGTCGCACAGCAGCTACGCGAGCCTGGTCACCGTTCGCATGCAGGAGCATGAGATCGCGGGCACAGTTTTGATGGGCGAGCCGCGCGCTGTGCGCATCGACTCGTTCCGTGTCGACCTGGTGCCGGAGGGTCGCTTCCTGGTCAGCCGGCATGAAGACCGGCCGGGGGTCGTGGGCCGCGTCGGCAGCATCCTGGGCGAGCACGATGTGAACATCGCGAGCATGCAGGTCGGCCGGGATGCGCCTCGAGGCAACGCGATGATGATCCTGGCGGTCGACGATCGGGTCGCTTCCGATGTGCTCGACCGCTTGAGAGAGGTAGGGGGGATGTCCGACTTGCGCTATGTAGAGCTCGGCGCCGAATCCGATAGCTGACGTCCGCGCGTTCCCGGGGATCCGGTACTACCTGGCACGGGCGGGCGAGGCCGGGAAGCTAGTGGCGCCGCCGTACGACGTGCTGTCAGAGGCGGACGTCCAGCACTACCGCTCGCTGTCGCCTTACAACGTCGTCCACCTGACCCGGCCGGGCACCGACTACGAAGGCGCCGCCAGCACCTTCATGCGCTGGCTGGACGACCGGATCCTCGAGCCGGAGCCGCGGTCGATGTACGTCCACGAGGTCGAGTTCGACGGGCGCGTGCGACGCGACCTGATCGCATCCGTGCGGCTGCAGGAGTACGAGGACCGGGTGGTCCTGCCCCACGAGCGCACCCATCGAGGGCCGAAAGAAGATCGCCTCGCCCTCCTCCGGGCGACGCGCGTGAGCCTCGAACCGCTGTGGTTCCTGTACGAAGGCCAGGAGACCGGCGTGCCCGCCATCCTCAACCTGGTCGCTTCTCGCTCGCCGGCGGTGTCCTTTGAAGGTGCCGATGAGACGACCCACCGGCTGTGGGTCATCTCCGACCCCGGCATCCACTCGAGCCTCCACGAGGTCCTGGCCCAAAAGCAGCTCATGATCGCCGACGGTCACCACAGGTATGAGACCGCCCTGGCATACGCCGGGGAAACCGGCGGCGACGCGGACTCGCCGGCCCAGTTCACGCTGGCCCTGCTGACCGAGATCTCCGATCCCGGCCTGGTCGTGCTCCCGACCCATCGCCTGGCCAAGGCAGGGGTTGCCGTCACGGGAGGTGAGACGGCAGGTTCCCTGGAGGACATGTTCCAGAAGATGCGCGGACGGGTGGCCGCGGGCGCCTACCGCGACGGCCGCTTCCAGGTCCTGCCGCTGGAAGGCGAGATGGCAGTGGTGGAGTTACACGAGCAGGTGATCGACAACATCCTGGGCAAAAGGAGCCCGGAGGAGCTCTTGGAGTACACGCGCGACCCCGAGCAGGCGGTCCGCTGGGTCGACGAGGGGGTGGGCACCGCGGCGTTCTTCCTCGGCCCGCCCGACCTCCAGCAGGTTTTGAGAATGGCTCGGGAAGGGAAGACTCTTCCTCAGAAAGCCACCTATTTCCATCCGAAACCTCCCTCCGGGATGGTGTTTGACAGGCTGGAAAGAGATCGGCGTTTATAGTTAGGAACCCCAAGAAATTGCCCATCTACGGCTACCGTTGCAGCAACTGCGGACACGAGTTCGAGATCCAGGTCCTGAAGTCAGACAAGCCAGTGCTGGTCGACTTCTGGGCGACGTGGTGCGGGCCATGCCGGATGATCGCGCCCATCGTCGAGCAGATTCGGAGCGAGCTCGGCGACAAGGTGACGGTCGTGAAGATGGATATCGATGAAAACCCGACCGTGCCGATGCAGCTCGGCATCATGTCGATCCCGACCGTGATCATCTTCAAGGATGGCAAGCCCGCGGAGCGGACCGTCGGGTACCGCCCGAACATGAAGGGCGACCTGAAGGCAAAGCTCGAAGCGCTGATCTCCTAGAGATCGTCGCTTCTTCCGGCATCAGCGTCGGGCCAGATCGCGTTCCCCGATGCTGGTGGTCGGATTCGGATGACATGCGGAGCTACCACGACAGCGAATGGGGACGTCCGGTACCCGATGACAGCCGGCTTTTCGAGAAGCTGTCCCTGGAGGGTTTCATGTCCGGCTTGAGCTGGCTGACCATCCTCCGCAAGCGCGAGAACTTTCGCGCAGCCTTTCACGGCTTCGACGCATCAGCGATTGCACGTTTTACTTCGCGCGACGTAGCGCGGTTGATGCGCGACGCCGGCATCGTTCGCAACCTGGCGAAGATCGAGGCGACGATCAACAACGCGCGACGCATGCCCGAGCTGATCGATGAGTTCGGCAGCTTCGCGGCCTACGTGTGGCGGTTCGAGCCGAAACCTAGGCGCCGCATGGTCTCGCGCGACGAGCTGGCGGCCGTCGGCCCTGCCGCCGAAGCCGTGGCCTTGAGCAAGGACCTGCGCAAGCGCGGCTGGGGCTTCGTGGGCCCTACCACGGTGTACTCGTTCATGCAGGCGATGGGCCTGGTCAACGACCACATGCGGGGGTGCGCGGCGGGTGCCGAGGTCGAGCGCCTGCGCCGCTCCTTCGTCCGCCCGCGCTAAATTAGCCAGGCGCCGGGGATGTACGGGAGCTGGTGCTCTCCGCGGTCTTCAAAACCGTTAGCGGGGCGCTGCTGAGGCGTCCTGGGTGGGTTCGATTCCCATCCATCCCCGCCATGTCGTTGCCTCGCTGCCGGCAATGACAGCCAAGATGACAGCCAAGTTCGCAGACGGTTCTGTAAACCGTCTGGGGCCCCGCGCATCCTTACCGATGCGCGCTCATCCAGCTGATCTTGAGCGGCGTCTAACCGGTAATCACGCGAGCTTCGGCTGCAATGTTTACCCGAAAATACAGAGCGATCTAAGCCGTCGACCCAGCTCAAACAGCAGTGGTGTCAGCGCGGGCGATAGGCTGGCGGTTGGACTAACAACCTCCCCTTTGTCGTCGTATTGGCGTCGGCCTCGCGCTAGGTCGTAGTGATCAAGTCCGGGTGCTCAACGAGATTCACGGCGTCACCTGCGTCCATCGCCAGGCCACGCTGCCAGGCATTTGAATAGGCGGCGTCGCCAATACGGTCGCGTGCTTGGCCCAGCGCTTGCTCCAAGGCCTCCAGAAATGGAGAACGTTGGTTCCAACCCGTCGAGCTGCGCAGACCTTCAAATGCGGCGCCGAGGCAAACTCCAACTTCTGGTCGACCCATCGCGACCGCCTCGACTGCGGCGATTGGAAGTGGCAGGTTCAGGTCACCAAATGCACCGATGCGAAAGAGGCCGGCCAGGCACTCGGTGATCTCCGTCCACGCCCTATCGAGATCCCCATCGAGGTAATCCGCATAGCTCAGGACCATTCGGCCCAGAGCATGGCCGCGAGCATTGCCCAGCTCCGCCATCATCGACATTCCCACTAGCGCGTGGTCGCGCGCCGGAGACGGTGCACGGTCAAGAAGGTCTGCGATGCCGAGCTCAAGGGTGGCGTAAGCGAGTGGCTCGCTTGTGCCGAGCGGCTGGAGAAGGTCGATCGCCTCGGTCCAACGCGCGCGAGCCGTCTTCCAGTCATTCAATGCACTGGCTGCCTCGCCGTTCCACACCAAGGCCAATCCGAGTTGGACGGGATCATCGAACTCGCTTAGGGCCCGGACACTTTCCGCGTGAAAGGCGGCTCCGATTTCAAGCTCGCCATTAAGACGCGCCAGCCAGCCCGACATGATGAGCGCGCGGCCGCGCCTCACTGAAGGTGTCGGCACCCTTTGCAGTGAGGCCGCCAACAGGCGACGACCCTCGGCGACGCGGCCGCGCATGCCCCAGAACCAGCCTAGCTCGGTCGCAATCGCCAGGGCCGACTCAGGATCGTGCTCCAACGACCAGTTGAAGGCGGACCGAAACTCACCCAGCTCGTCCTCGATCCGCGGCAGCCACTCAGCCTGCTGCGGGCCCCGCAGGCCCGCATCTGCACCATCAGCTACAGCGCGGTAGTGCTGTGCGTGCACGGCTCTCTGAGACTCGATGCCGCCCGCTTCGGACAGCCGCTCGCGAGCGTAATCGCGCATCGTGAGCAGCAGCCGGTACCTTGTGGGGCGGTCGGGCGTGCGCTCGGCAAGTAATAGCGAGCGGTCAACAAGGCTGTCGAGCAGTGACGGGACATGCTCGGCCGGGATTGCGGTATCTGCCACGACTGCTTGCGCCGAGTCGAGGAAAAAACCTCCGGTGAAGGTCCCCAATCGGCGGAAGACGAGCTGCTCTTCCGATGTCAGGATGTCATAGCTCCAGGCAACGGCTGCCTCAAGTGTTTGCTGTCTGGGATTGGGAGATTCACCACCGACCAGCAAGCGAAAGCGGCTCTGTAGACGCGCGCGAATGTCGGCAACTGACATCAACCGTGTGCGCGAGGCGGCCAACTCGATGGCGAGCGGGATGTTGTCGAGGTCGGCGCAGATCGACCGGATCAGCTCCGAGTGTTCGGCCGCGATCGAAACGTCAGGAGCGGCCAGGCGAGCGCGGTCTACGAAGAGACCCACGCCCTCGGCCGAGGAGAGCGGCTGCAGAGCCCAAACACCCTCGCCCGAGACGTGTAGCGGTTCTCGGCTGGTGGCGAGCACTTTGACTCCTGGGCTCACCGACAGAATCCTGCGCACGAGGTCCCTGCACGCTGTGGCGATCTGCTCGCAGTTGTCGAGCACTATCAGCCGGCGGCTGGAGGCCAGTTCGCGATCCAGATCTGCGACTTCGAGCGCGGCCGCAACCTCGGGTACCAGCAGCTTTTCGTCCTCGAGTGACTGCAGGTCCACGAACCACGCGCCGTCCCCAAAGTCACGCCCAACTCGCAACGCCACCTCGAGCGCAAGCCTTGTCTTTCCCGTTCCGCCCGCGCCCGTAATGGTCACAAGACGGGTTTGGCCAAGCAGCGAACTGACCGCAGCCAGGTCGCGAGTTCGACCGATGAAAGAGGTGAGCTGCACCGGAAGGCGGCTTGGTGCGGACTCGTCCGGAGATTGGGCCACCCAGCGCGCGATCTCGGCTCTGGTGTGGTAGCCGAGCTTGTTGCGGATCTGCTCCACGTGGTACTCGGCCGTGCGCTCGGACACGAATAGCCGGTCGGCGATTTGGCGGTTGGTTAGGCCTGCGCCGACTAGGTGCGCGACTTCGGTTTCGCGGCGGCTCAGCCGCGGCACGCGTTAACGATACTCGCGGCCCCGGCGGCTGAAAACCGGTACACGGCCGGTACCGATTTCCGGTAGCGAATCCGGTACCGGCCCCAGGGTGGCGTCAGCTGTCCGCACATAGCGTTGGCTCTGCGACCGGCGCTCCGGTCAGCGACCACAGGAGGAATGACATGATCAAAGTTAGTCATCTGAGCGGGACCCTGCGCGGGCAGAACTTGACGCTCGCACTAATGGCCGTCGGGCTGCTGGCACTTGCGGGTGTGGGAGGCTACGAGATAGGGGCTACGGTCGGCCAGGCAAACGCCGCTCTGGCGCAGACAGCTCAATCCCAAACCTGCAGGACAAACGATGCTCCCCCCGCCACTGGTTTACAGCCTTAACCCCGCATCGCCTCACACATGAGGCTGCGTCCTTGAACCAGGGCGTCGGCCACATTATTTTCATGAGAGGTCGAAGGTTTTGACGGCCTAGTCTTGTCTCGATCTAGGCCCGGCAATGGAAATCAGTCGATGGTGTGGCCACTGCTCGTTCACGGCTTCCGTCCCACACCCAAAATGACAGCCAAGCTGACAGCCAACTTCGCGACCCGAGGCGGACGCTGACAGACGCCAGCCGACTCTTGATCCGGCAGTTCGATCTTGGGCGCACGTCCGCGGACGCCGGAGGACCCTAGAACCCGCGGTCTTCAAAACCGTTTGCGGGGCGCTGTTGAGGCGTCCTGGGTGGGTTCGATTCCCATCCATCCCCGCCAAATTCGGCTGTCCTGACAGCCAACTCGACAGCCGCAGCCAACCGAGGCACGGGTCAGGACCGTGGGGCCGACATTAAGGGCAAACCAACTAAGCGTTCTTTTCTAAGGTCAGGTACACGGCCCCGGGTACGCCCTTGGCTGGCTGCTACCCGCTCCGGACTTTCGCGCCAGTCTCTCGCGACGAGTTTGTTGTGAGGGCCATCCAGCGACCGAACTTCGAGGCGATCGCCAAAAAGAATCCGAGCCCTGCGGACGGGCATCCATCACGCAACTCGGGCGAACCCGGCTATAAGGCGTCCGCCGACTACGTCGCTTCGGTGATGAGCGCGGCCGGTTACAACGTGACGATTCAGACCTACACATTCACGTACTACGCGTTCACTGGTGTCCCATCCTGGAGCGAAACGTCACCAGCCGCCCAAACTTTTGGACTCACCACAGAGTGGAACCCAGGGCGGAGCACAGGCTCAGTCAGCGGTGCGACGCTTCAGCCGGCGGGCGGAATCATCATCCCGTCGCCTGGCGGCTCGACGAGCGGCTGCAGCGCAAGCGACTTCGCAGGCTTCGTGCCGGGCCGAATTGCTCTCATCCAGCGCGGGACGTGCTTCTTCGGCGAGAAGGCGCTGAATGCGCAG
>VBGE01000374.1 GCA_005880345.1 Chloroflexota bacterium
CAAATCTCAAGGAGCTGGGCGACATCCGGATCGACGACGTGCTCGCGTTCATCGACCGTGGGATCGAGAACATGCCCAGCTACATGGACCTCTACCGACGCTGGGAGGCCCAGCAATGGGCGGTCGGCGACCTGGATTTCAGCCTCGACCGCCAGGACTGGCTCGAGTCGAGCGAGCTGGACAGGAAGGCGACCCTGTGGTCACACCGGCTGTTCTTCAGCGGCGAGGAGCGCGTCACCTCCACGCTCGCGCCGTTTGTATGGGCGGCCCCGACACCCGAGATCGAGATCTTCCTTTCGACCCAGATGGTGGATGAGGCCCGGCACACGGTCTTCTTCGACCGGTGGTGGCACGAAGTGGTGGGCACCGGCTCGAAAAACCTGAGTGAGCTGCTGACCGAGATACGGCCTGAGGCGAACGAGGGATACAACATCCTTTTCTATGAGCGCCTCCCGGCGACGGCCCAACGGCTGGCCACCAACCCGAAAGATTTCGACGCGTTCATCGAGGGCGTGACCCTGTATCACATCGTCATCGAGGCGACGATCGCGCTCACCGGCCAGCGCTTCGAGCTCGAGGCCATGCGCGAGCAGGGGCTGACCGACCGTGGTTTCTATCGCGGCTTCACGGCCATAGCGCGAGACGAGTCACGACACGTGAACTTCGGGATCAAGGTTTTGCAGGAGGCGGTGCGCGAAGACCCTCAGCGCTTCGCGCCGTTGATCCAGAAAACGCTTGTCGAATCGCTGCCCCTGATCACCGGCACGCTCGACCCGCCCGACCCGCGGTACATCACCGAATATGGCCACACGGAGAGCGAGATCCTGACCTACGCCTTCGAGTCGCTGAACAAGCGGCTGCGCGCGATCGGCATCAACCTCGCGGCGTAGCGGTCCCGACCACCTTCTCGGATAGTCCGGACGAACCGCGCCCACCTGTCTTGAAAACCTCGGATAGTCCGGACTATCCGGTATTGGGGGCCTCGGATCAACCTCGCCGCATAGCGCGCGCGATCTCTCTCTTTGCATCCCGCTCCGCGATCGCCTCGCGCTTGTCGTACTGCCGCTTGCCGCGGCCCAGCCCTACCTCGACCTTCACGTGGTTGCGATTCAGGTACATGCGCAGCGGGACCAGCGTGTAGCCCTTCTGCTTGACCTTGCCGATGAGGCTCGAGATCTCCCTGCGGTGGAGCAGCAGCTTGCGTGGGCGAAGCGGCTCCTGGTTCATCACGCTGGCCTGCGCGTACGGCGAGATGTGTACGTTCTCGAGCCACGCCTCTCCGTTGTCGATCCGCACGAAACCGTCGCGCAGGTTGGCGCGACCGTTGCGCACTGACTTCACCTCGGTCCCGCTCAGCATCACGCCCGCCTCGTACTTCTCATCGATGAAGTAGTCGTGGTAGGCACGCCGGTTGACTGCGACGTCGCGCTCTTTGGTGTCCTTAGACATCGCCGAGCACCTGCCTGGCGGGTGCTGGTTTCTTGCCGGGCAGCTGCACGACGTCCGGCACGTAGCGGTCGCCCTCCAGGTGTCCGCGCAGAACCTTCACGCGCCCGCGGTTCGTCGGCAGCGTGGCGCCAGGCCATGGCTGCAGCGCGCGAACGCGGCGGTCGATTTCCTGCGCATCCATGGTTGTCTGGAGCTCTCCCTCTCCCCTGGTGAGCTTCGGCGCAACCGTGGCCTTTGAGTGTTCTTGTTCCGACGCCTCGATGTCGTCAAGGTGTTCGACCGTCTCGACGAGCAACCCGGCGCCGAGCTCGGCCAGCCGCTCGGTCAACGCCGGGGCGTCCTCGTGCTCGCCAATCGGCGTCCCCTTCATCGCGAGGATCGGTCCGTGGTCGAGCTGCTCATCCATCTTCATGATCGTGACGCCGGTCTCCCGGTCGCCGGCGAGCATCGCGCGGGCGATCGGTGCGGCCCCGCGCCACCGCGGCAGCAAAGAAGCGTGGACGTTGATCGCGCCCAGCCGCGGGATCGACAGCACGGAGCGCGGGATGATCTGGCCGTACGCGACCACCACGAGCAGGTCTGGTGCCAGGGCG
>VBGE01000357.1 GCA_005880345.1 Chloroflexota bacterium
CCGAACATCTCCTCCGACTGCGACATTGCGCAGCGCAGGTCCATCTCGCCCGCGGTGAGCAGCAGCGGCGTCTTGATGTTCTGCACGTAGCGGATCGGCGAGCGCCGCCAGAGCTCGTCCAGGTCCGGCCACGGCGGCGGACCGAGCTGCAGCACTCCCCACAGCACGATGTCGTGCTGCGAGTACTCGCTGACCAGGTTGGAGATCGAACGCATGGCAACGGCGGCTGAGAACCGGTTGGTCTGGCCGATGATCCAGTTGGTCATGAAGCCGCCGTACGATCCGCCACCCACGCCGAGCCGGTTGGTGTCGATATATCCGGTCCGCTCGATCACCTGGTCGAGCGAGCTCATCAGGTCGATGTAGTCCTTCCCCGCCCAGTCGCGCACGACGTCACGGCGGAAGCGCTCGCCGTATCCGTCCGAGCCGCGCGGGTTCATGTAGAAGACGACGTAGCCCATGCCGGCCAGGACCTGGAGCTCGTGAAAGAAGGTCCACCCGTACTGCGCGTGGGGACCGCCATGGATCTCCATAACCGTCGGATATAGGCGGTCGGGGTCGTGGTCCTGGGGCTTGAGGAGCCAACCTTCCAGCCGCCACCCGTCGGGGGCCGTGAAGTACTCACGCTGCGGCTCGGCCACGTAGCGGTCGTGGAGCCAGGGGTTCATGTCGGTCACGCGTGCCTCGGCGCCGTTGGTCTGCATGAACAGCTCGCCAGGGTTCGACGCGTCCGAGGCGCAGAAAGCCAGCACGCCTGATGCGAGGTCAAAGTCGTAGATCCGCCGCTGCCCCGTGACCTCTTCGCGCACGTTGCCCTCGAGGTCGACGGAATTGAGGCTTGTGATGCCGGAGCCCGCGGCCGGGAAGTAGATGCGGTCGCCTTCGGCCGACCAGCACACCCGGGTGCCATGGCCCGCGCGCATGTCGTTGATGACGCTGTCGTTCACGGCCTGGTCGAACTCCGTGGTCAGGCAGCGAGGGCCGCCGCCGCTGAGCGGCACGATCCACAGCCTCTCGAGGAGCCCGACGTCGAGGCCGTTGGGCGCGACGAAGGCGATCATGTCGCCCTTGGGCGACCAGACCGGAGAGCTGAGGTAGAAGCCGCCGCCGAACAGGTGGCGGTTGCCCTCTAGGTCGACCAGGTAGAGGTTCAGCTCGCGCTGGAGATCGGCGCCAGGCTCAGCGTTGCCCGAGACCACCATGCGGTTGCTCTCCGGCGACCAGTCGAAGTACGTGACGTCCCAGGCACCGGATGTGAGCTGCTTGAGCTCGCCGCCCTTCGATGCCACCACGAAGAGGTGGTGGTAGCGGCCGTCGACGTACGAGACCAGCGTGCCGATGAACGCGATGCGGCTGCCGTCGGGCGACCAGCGAGGCATCATCACGCCCTCGGCGACGGTGGTCAGCTGTTGAGGTGGCCCGCCGGCCGCGAGGTCGAGCACGAATAGCTGGTCGGCCGCGCCGACCCGGCTGATGAACGCGACCTTGCGTCCGTCCGGCGACCATTCCGGCGAGTGGTCGCGCAGCACGCCTGGCGTCGGCTCGACCGGCTCGGGGTCGAGCAGGCGCCGGATGACGACGCGGCTGCGGTTCTGCCTGGATCCCCCGTCCGCCCACGCCACCTGGTAGGCGACGCGCTCGCCGTCAGGGCTCAGACGGACGTGGTCCACCCACCGAAATCGATAGAGGTCTTCCGGCGTTATCGGGGCAGCCATGCCGTCCCGAGGATGCTAGCAGCAGCCGCCGCACCCGACATCCAGTAGCTTCGCGATGTAAATCAATCGACAAGATTCGGTGTTACAACGTGATGCGATGACGACGAAGGCAGCGGCGGTCAACGGTTTTGGATGGGGCATCGCGGGTGGCGCGGCGCTGGTGGCCCTGATGTACCTGTCGCAAGGCATCTTCGGCCTGCGCCCACTGCCGCAGCTGCTGAACAACCCGCTGCTCTCGCTCATGCCCGGCCCGGTCTTCGGGTTCCTGATCGACACGCTCCAGCACGCAGGCAAGGTCTTGGAGGAGCTCGGCCTGGTCGTCGCGATGGTGGCCGCCCTGGGTGTGCTGGGGGCCGCTTCGGCCGTGGCCAGTCGCCGCTGGATGTCGCAGTACCTGCCGTTTGCCTTCGCGGGCATCGGCTGGGTCCTCGTGGTCGCGGTGCTGCTCCCGGTCAGCGGCGCCGGCTTCCTCGGCCTGAACGACGGCCCCGCGACGCCGATCATCTGGGCTGCGCTCTTTGCCTTCTACGCCGTGGTCCTCCAGTACGGCGGCCAGCCGGCTCCGGGCTTCGACAGTGGGCGGCGCCGGCTGCTGACGGCGGTTCCGGCGGGCATCGGGCTGGTCAGCCTGGGTGCACTGGCGTATGAATTGCTTCCCGGCTGGTACAGGGCGGTCTTCAACGCGCCCGAGGCGGGCCTGACTGGCGCGGTGACCGCGCTCACACCGGTGTCCAACTTCTACATCGTCTCCAAGAACTTCGTCGACCCCTCCGTCGACGGCCAGTCCTGGCGCCTGCGCGTCGGCGGGATGGTCGACCGGCCCCTGTCGCTGTCGCTGAGCCAGCTGCGCGGGCTGCCGTCGACTTCGGAGTTCGTCACCCTCGAGTGCATCTCCAACAACGTCGGGGGCGAGCTGATGAGCACCGGCAGCTTCACCGGCGTGTCCCTCAAGGACCTTGTCGCGCTGGCCGGCCCGCGCTCCGGCGCGAGCTGGGTCGGCTTCAAGGCCGTCGACGGTTACAGCGAGAGCCTGTCCCTGGACACGGTCAACGGCGCGCCGGAGATCCTGGTCGCCTACGAGCTCGACGGGGCAGCGCTGCCGTCGAGTCATGGGTTCCCCGCGCGCGTCCTGATCCCGGGCCACTACGGCATGAAGGGACCGAAGTGGCTGGACACCGTCGAGCTGGGCACGCAGGAGACGCGCGGCTACTGGGAGCAGCAGGGTTGGGATCACAACGCACTGGTCAAGACGACCTCTCGAATC
>VBGE01000011.1 GCA_005880345.1 Chloroflexota bacterium
GACCACGGTGCTCGCGGAGGCGCCGGCGGGGATCCCCGCCTCGGTCGCGGTGCCGATGAGCATCGGGTAGAGCCAGGCCTGCGCGGCCGCGCCGCCAAGCTTGCCTTTCGCCTCGGCCGTCCACAGTGCCGCGAGGTCGTTCGCGGTGGTCGTGTTGTCGGTGAAGAATACGGACCCTGATGCGCCGGCGGCGGCCGCCCATTCATTCAGCGCGTCCGCACCGCCGAGGTCGCGCACGAGCATGTGCCCGGCCGTGTTGTCGGACTTCAGCCCGGCTCGTCGGGCGAGCTCGACGCGCGTGTAGCAAAGCCCATCGCTGTAGTCGTCATACCAGCCGTCCTCGTAGTCGGAATCCTGGTAGCAAACCAGTCCATTCGGATTGGTCGCCCCCGACGCGACGTTTTCGGCCTCCATCATCAAAGCCGCAAGCTTGTACGTGCTGGCGGCGACGAAGACCGCGTCGCCCTGGTATGACCAGGTCAGCGGTGCGGCGCCGCCGAGCTCCACCAGCGTCACGCCGGCGGCCCCGCCACTCGCCGCCACGAGCTCCTCGATCGACGCCGTGAGGGTCATCGGGCTGCGATTCACCAGCTGGTTGACGGTGATGACGATCTGGTGCGCGGCGGTCACGCTCACCGCGGCCTCGGTCGGCGTCGTCGCTGCGACGGTCTGAGTCCTGGCCTGGACGTCAACCGTGGCCGGTGCGAGAGCCATGAACGCGATGCCACCGATGACCAGCGCCGATGACGCGAACCTCACACATCACACGTTGTGCACGCCAGCTAAGAGATTCCTGTGTGACAGGTAAGGTTTTTGCAAGTTGTGCTAGTCCGGTAGTCGTAACAGAACCGTTACGGAAGGAAGTTATACGCCCGCTGGGAGCTTCGCCACCTTGACCCGCCGGCCGAGCAACGCCGAGATCACTCGCTCCGACCTCGCCGGGTCGCCGCTCGTCCAGAAGCGCTCACGGGGTGGCCCAGCGGGGGCGCTGAGACCCCGCTCCTCCAGCACGCGGCCTAGCTGCCGCGCGACTGCAGCCCCGGTCTCGATCAACGTCACCCTGCCGCCGGTCATCTCCATGAGGAGAGGCTTGAGGAACACGTAGTGAGTCGAGCCGAGCACGATCGTGTCGGCGCCGGCGTCGAGCATCGGCCCCACGTAGCCCTCGACCAGCAACCGCAGCTCCTCGCTCTCGAGGTCGCCTTCTTCGATGTGCTCGACCAGGCCCGGCACCGGCTGGACGACCACCCTGACGTCGCTGCCAAAGCGATCCAGCAGGGAGGCGAGGCGGTCTGACTCGCCGACTGCGGCGGGCACGATCGCGCCGATCACACCGCTCCTGGTCGCCGCGACCGCGGGCTTGATGCCAGGCTCGATGCCGACGACCGGGATGGTCAGCGCGCCGCGGACCGCCTCCGCCGAGCCGGCCGTCCCGGTGTTGGAGCCGATCACGATCGCCTTCACGCCCTGGTCGACCAGGAAACGCGCCAGCTTCAGCCCACGTTCACGCACGAAACCGGGCGGCTTGTCGCCCCAGGGGGCGTTGGCGGAATCGGCGACGTAGTCGATCGATTCGGAGGGCAGAGCGGCGCGGATCTCGCGCAGCACGGACAGGCCGCCCACCCCCGAGTCGTAGATGCCTACCGGCGCCCCGCTCAATTTCCCAATCAGGCTAACGGCTCGAGTTCAACCGCAATTTCTTTGGCGTGGATTTAGACGCTGAGGCGTTTCCTGGGTATGCCACGGCCCTGGCTCTGGGGCGTCGGTTTGGGCCTCGTGATAGGCGGGGCCGTGGTCATGTTGAGCTCTCTGCGATACGGGTTCAGCGCGCCGCTGCTGCTGCTCGGCCTCGTGCTCGCGATCGTCTTTGGAGCTCTCGCGCTGGTGGGCGCCGTCGCCCGCCGCCGCACGCCCATAGACTGATAAGAGTGGGTGAGGGGGAGCGAGTCGGCATCACGCCGAAAAGCTGGACGGCGGAGCTGCATCACGGCGTCTTGCACCTCGGCAAGCGCTGGTATGTCGTCAGCGCTGAGCTGGACGAGCGCGGTCGTGCCGAAGGCGTGAGGCTGGACGGTCCATATGGCGACCGCGAGTCGGCGGAATCGGCTGCCCATCGACTCCAGGGCATGCCCTCCGAGTAAAGATGCGGGTCGCCGTCATCGCGGACGTCCATGGCAACCTGCCCGCGCTGGAGGCCGTGCTCGAAGAGATCGAACGCGAGAGTCCCGATGTCATCGTGTCCTGCGGCGACGTGGCCTCGGGGCCCATGCCCGCCGAAACCATCGACGTGCTGCGCCGGCTGCCCCGCACACGTTTCGTGCGCGGTAATGCGGACCGCGGCCTGATCGAAGAGTTCGACGGCCAACCCGCATCTGAGATGCCGGGCCCGTTCGCGGATTGGTGCGCCAGGCAGATCACGCGCGAGCAGCGCGACTTTCTCGCGTCATTCGCGCCGAGCCTGATCATCGATGGGGTCGACGGGGTCGGTCGGGTCCTCTTCTGCCACGCCACGCCGCGCAACGACACCGACGTGATGCTGAAGGACACGCCCGATGAACGCATGCGCGAGCACCTCGCCGGAATCACCGCCGACATGGTGCTGTGCGGCCACACGCACATGCAGTTCGACCGCAAGGCCGGCGATGTGCGCGTCGTCAACGCGGGCAGCGTCGGCATGACGTACGGCGAGCCGGGAGCGTACTGGGCGATGCTGGGTCCCGGACTGAGGTTGCGTCGGACCGATTACGACCGCGCGGAGGCCGCGAAGCGGATCCGCGCCAAGGATTGGCCCAACGCTGAGGAGTTCGCGACCAAGAACGTGATCACGCCGCCCACGGTCGAAGAGGCCCTGTCGTTCATGCGCGGCCTGGAGGCGAAGCAACAGGCAGGAAGGGCTTAACGCCGCCGGCGGGCACGCAGCTCTTCGATCGTTTTGTCCGGTGGTGGTTTCGGCTCGGGCGGCGCCGACTTCGCGGCGCGCTCCTCGCGGACGCCGGCCACGCGCTCCTTCAGCCGCGTCACAGCCGCCTCCGCCGCGATCGCGCGCGCAGGCTTGCGCTGGAACGCCTGCTTCCACGCGGGCACGTCTTCGACACGCAGGATGAGCCTGCGCAGCGCGACGTCCACGGGGAAGAGGAGGAGCGCGATCACGAGGAGCCACTCCTCGATCGCCACCGCCGCCTGCGTCGCGGGGACGGGCAGGCTGTACACCTGGGCGACATCCGTGAGCACGGAGCCTCCGCCCGCGAGGGCAATCGCGTGCAGGCTGTTCAGGTCGGTGCCGAGGTCGCGATACTCCGGCGAGTAGGGCACGACCACCCCGAACGTGTTGCTGTGCCGCACCACGCCGCCGGCCGACTCCGAGACGTGCACCAGGTAGCTGCCGACCTGGTCTGCCGGCAGGTCGCCTTCGAACCGTCCCGGTCCGGTCGCCGCCAGCGTGAGCTGCTGGTCGGACAGGTCTGGCGTCACCGAACTCACGGCGACCTCGGCGCCGGAATAGGTCGGCGCCGTGACCAGGAGGTGCGTGTGGTCGCCCTGCACCTGAGTCTCCATCTGCAGCGCGGGGTCGCCGGCCTGGGGCAGCGTGTAGTGGACGATGTCGCCGAAGAAGCGGTTGGCGTCGGGCCACCTCAGGAGGCCTGCCGTCCAGCGCCCCTGCGCGTCGCTCGTCCACGCCATCACCCGGCCGAGGCCGTACTGCCACGTCGCCAGCAGAGGATCGCCCTGCGGGCTCTGCAGGATGACGTCGGCTGCCGCCCGCGGGGTGGTCGCGACGTATCCGGTCAGCGGTGGGAACGAGGCGAGCGACACGCCGGGCAGGGTCTCGAGCAGGGACGCGAGATGCGGCGCGATGCTGCCCTCGACGATCCACGGCTTGAGCTGCTCGTTCGTCTCCTTGAGGAAGATCTGGGGCACGTCATTGACGCTGGTGCTCTGGTAGAAGCGGCCGTGGCCCCATGTGGCGATCTGCTGCATCAAACCGGCGTCCGTGCCAAACGATCCCGCCGCCACTGTGGAGACTGTGATGCCCTTGGCGTGGATGGCCGTGACGGTGGATTGATAATCGCCGGAGTTGGCGTCGCCGTCGCCCAGCAGGATGATGTGCTTCAGCGCCGCCTTGCTCTGGTTGAGCTGCTGCGCCGCGGCATTGAGGTCATCGATGTAGGAAGGCGGGTCGCCCATCGACATCGCGTTGATCGTGGCCTTGATCTTCGCCTTGTCAGCGAGCTGGGTCAGCGGCACGATCACGTTGCCTCCCGTGCCATTGGTGACCCCCACGTAATCGCGCGGCGTGAGCTCGTCGATGACAGCGTCAGCAGCTCCTCGCACAACCTGGTCGCCCTGGCCGGACTCGGTGGTCTCGAGGACGAGCATCACGGCGACCGGCGGCTTCTGCATGTTCTGCGGGATCTGGATCTGCACCGGGAGGGTCGCCTCCAGCGCCGTGCCGGCGTACCCGCCGGGTCCGTAGCTGTCGGCGCCGCCGATCACGACCAGCCCCGTGCCCAGGTCGCGCGTCGCGGCCTGGAGCAGCGCCATGCCGTCGGCGCCGAGGCTCGAAGCGGGGATGTCGACGAGGACGACCGATTGGTAGGCCGCCAGGTCGGCGGCGGTCCTCGGCAGCTGACCTGGCGATATGGCCGTGGAGAGAATCCCAGTCGAAGCCAGGGCCGCCTCCAGGCTCGCAGCATCGCCCGGCGCCTGCTCGACGACCAGTACGTGCGGGGGTCCGATGACCTGGACCAGGGCTTCGCCCACGTTGTTCTCGGCATACGTGTCGAGCACCGGGTCGATCGTGATCCGCACCGAGTGGAAGCCGGTGGCCACCGGCTTGAACGTGTGGGTGAGGGCCGTCTCGCCGGCGGCGAGGTCGACCTGCGCCGTGTCGAGCTGGGTGCGGTCGAGATACCAGCGAACGGTCGCCCTGGTCGGAGTGTTGCTCACGATGACCGCCTGCGCGTTGGCCTGCTGGCCCTGGTTGATCGTGCCCGGCGCGTCCAGCTGGTCGACGCGCGCCTCGGCGCCCACGGGCACGTCGAGCGCGACGGCGTCGACCCGAATGCCTTCGGCGTGCAGCAGCCGCGCCTCCGCGATCGCGTCGCCGAGGTTGGCGCGCCCGTCGCTGACGATGACGATGTGGCGCCGCGTGTCTGTGGGCAGGATCGAGCCCGCGAGCTGCAGCGCGGTGGCCAGGTCGGTGTAGTTGGCGTTGGGCCGGCTCTGAAAGTCAGCGAGCTGCGGGTTGGTGCTGATGTTGACCTCGACCTGCGGATCGCGGCCGAAGCTGACGACTCCTGCCCGGTCGTTGCCGTGTCGCGCGGCGAGGATCCGCTGCACGATCGCGGTTTCCTTGTCCTGGGCGCTCTGCGTGCTGGCCGAGAGGTCGGCCAGGACCATGAGCGACTGCTCAGGCGGCGACGTCTGCAGCTCGAAACCGGCCAGCGCGCCGGTGAGGAGCAGGACGATCAGCAGGCGCAGCCCGAGGGAAACCCGGGCTCGGCCTGGCGCCAGCGGCGGCGACAGCCGCCACCACACGAAGATCACGAGCGCGATGGCGACGGCGCCCGCTCCCAGCAGGAGCGGACGCGTCAGCTCAAAGCCCACGGTGGAACGCCAGCCACTCGGCGATGACGAGCCCCAACCCCAGCAGCGCGATCCACGGCCAGAGCTGGAGGAATCCTCGATGCGATGCCTGGCTCCCGATACCCGTCTTGGCCGGGGGCAGGGTGATGTGGTCGACCGGGGTCAGCGCCGACGTGCTGTCCGAGAAGAGGTTCACGTTGAACCACGACCGCTCGATCTTGCCGGCGACGGTCTGCTCGACCGTGTAGACGCCCAGCAGATCTGTCTCGCCGAAGGTCGCGATCGCCGCCGTGGAGAGCGACCTGTGGCTGCCGTCCGGCCGCACCACCGAGACCGACGTGGCACCACCTTCCGGCACGATGGTCACCGTCTCGTCGGGGTGAAAGCTGCGGCTCGGCACCGACGCCGGGAGCATCCACTCGCTCAGGTTCTGGACCAGGACGGGAAAGCCGATGCGCAGCGGAAGGTCGGACTCGTGGATGTCGAAGCCGACGAGCACCTGGCGGAACGGCACGTCGCGCACCAGGACCAGCGGGGTCTGCAGGCTCGTGATCAACGCGCGGCCGAACGATGAGGTCGTGAGGTCCTGGCTGCGCGCGACGTGCACGTCCTGCAGGGAGACGTTGGCCAGCAGCGGGTCGCCCGCGTCCGAGGCGCGCACCCGCCCGATGCCGACGGCGGCGCCGCCGGCGAGAGGGCTGCCCGCGGGCGGATCGACCATGACGAACGGCGCCTCTGGCAGCGCGCGAGGCGAGAAGCGGTCGAAGACCGTCATCGCGTAAGGGGTCGAGCTGGTATACGCGGTGGGCGCAACGACGTCGAGCTGGAAGTCTGTGCGCAGGCGCAGGGCCTGCTCGAGGAAGACGTTGCCTGGCGTGACGAGCAGGACGTGGAACGCGCGAGGGCTTCGCGCAATCGCTGTGACGCTGTCGTCGAGTGCGAAGTTGTCCTTGGAGTCGATGCGCGCTGTGACGATGGTGGCGGCGTCCGGCACCGGGAGCACCAGGTCCTGCGCCTGGCCGGCCGCCAGCGTCATCGGTCTGACGTCGATCAGGCCGGCGTCGGATCGCCATTCGAGCGTGAAGGTGCGTGCCTGCTGCCCGAAGTTGTGGACGCGCAGGTACGCCGCGCGTGTCTGCGCGCTCGTCCGGACCACGAGTGAGGTGAGCGCGACGTTCTCGCCGGACACGCCGACCTTGTGGTACTCGATCGGAAACGGCAGGCCTGCCGCGAACGAGGCGCGGAGAGGCAGGACGATGCCGTCGCCGAAGAGGTATGCGCGCGCGTTCTCCCCCGGCCGCACCACGCCCCCGGCCAGAGCGAGTGCGGCCGACAGGTCGGCGGGTCCGTTCGTCGTGGCCATCCCTGCCAGCGCGCGGCGAATCGCGCCGCGGTCACCGGCGGACGACACGACGATGCGCGGAGTCGACTGGAGCGAGATCAGCGTCATGCGGTCCAATGGACCCAGCTCGTCGATCAAGACTCCAACCTGGCGCCTGGCTTCGTCGAACCGCGATGGTGAAACGTCCTTGGCCTGCATCGAGGCCGAGCTGTCGAGCAGGACGATGCTGTGCTGTGCCAGGTTCGCGCTGGCCGGCAGCGCGGGCTGCAGCGCGGCGGCGACCAGGAAGGCCGCGACCAGCAGCTGCAGCAAGAGAAGCCAGCTCATGCGCAGCCGCTGCCACGGCACGTTGGCCTGCCGGTCGCGGATCTGGTCGGGCCACAGGTGAAGGGCGGGCACGACCCTCGTTGGACGGCGGATGCGCAGGAAATAAAGCGCGACGATGGCCGGCAAAGTGATCGCGAGCGCGGCCGCGGCCGGGACGAGGAACGTCATCCGAGCAGGCCGAGGCGGCGCAGGGTGCGCTGCACCATGTCTTCGACGGGCTGGTCGGTGGTGAGCCTCGTGAACCGAAGCCCTCGCCGGCGCGCCACGTGCTCGATCTGGTCCGTGCGGCGGGCGAGGGCCGATCGATAGGCGGCCTGGGTGGCCGGTGTGGCCGTGAACTCGCGCTCCGCACCGGTCTCCGCGTCCCGCAGGCGCGCGTCGCCCGTCCAGTCGAGGTCCACCTCCTGCGGCGCCAGAAGCTGGAGCACGGCGCCCTCCTGGCGGGCTTGCTGGAGGGCGGTGATGGCCGGCTCGATCGGCGACTCGCCGAGCCCGTCGGTGATCAAGACGGTCATGCCGGGCCGCTGCCGTCCGATCGGCCACACCAGCCGCGCGTAGTCGGTTGGCCCTCCGGCGGGAAATGACGCGATGCGCGAGAACAATCCCTGCGCGGAATGGCGCCCGCGATAGGGAGCGCCGCCAGAGGTCGGTCCTTCGGCGAAGACGGTCAGCCGCACGCGGTCGAGTGAGGCAAGTGCGACGTATGCGATTGCTGCGGCGAGCCGGCGCGCGGTGAGCGCCTTGTTGGGCCTGCCCCAGTCCATCGACCCGCTGAGGTCGACAAACAGGCTGAGTGGGAGCTCTTCCTCCGCGACGAACAGTCGCAGCATGTAACGGTCCAGGCGGGCGTACGCGTTCCAGTCGATCAAGCGGTAGTCGTCGCCTG
>VBGE01000344.1 GCA_005880345.1 Chloroflexota bacterium
GAAAACTGGTCACATTGGCGATGCTGTCGACGAGCCAGATGTGGCTGCCGTCAGGCGAGTACGTCAGACGAAAGTCCCATGTGTCCGCCACGGCGCAGAACTCCGTTTCGCAACCCACGGCAGGGCGCGCTGGAATCGACCCGCCTACGACGTGATCTTGTCCGCCACTCAACAGATGCAGCGCCAGCCCCGAGCTGGTTGGGAGCAGATAGGCCAAAGTCTTTCCGTCCGGACTCCATGCGTAAGCCGTCAGGTCCTTCGGATGGAAGACGAGAGTCGAGGGGGAACCGGCCAGCGGCGCCCGGAACACACCACCTGGCGCGAGATACGAGACGTCCCTCGCGTCCACAAAGGTCGGCCACGAGATCAAGCCCAGGTTGGAAACCGTCTTTGGGTGCTGGACATCTGTGACGTCACTGACCACAAAATCGTTGCTGCCGCGAAGGTTCACCAGCGCGAGGCACGGGTTTGAAGAGGCCACGCATCGCGCACTGGGCGACTGGCTGGTTGACGCACTACCGCTCGCACCAGGGTTGGTGGGGCTACATCCTGCTGCCAGCAGGGCAGCGATGACGATCAGTCGCTTCATTGCACTCACTCTCATCCTCTGCAGCGGTAACGGTCCGTCTCCCGTGTGGTTACGACGCCTTTCGATGCGATCCGCTGTTCCGAATCGATAAGTCATAAACCGGCTCCACCTACACTTGATCTCGAAGTGGCGGAGTTCAGCCCCGGGCTGGAAGGTGTGGTTGCCGCTGAGACCGCCGTCAGCGAAGTCGACGGCGCGGGCGGCCGTCTCATCTATCGCGGCGGATACCTGATCGAAGACCTCGTTCCTGTCGCGTCATATGAGGAGACCGCGTATCTCCTCTGGCACGGCGAGCTGCCCAATGAAGGCGAGCTGAAGGCTCTCCACGAGCAGATGGCCGCAGCACGCAACCTGAACCAGTCGGCGCAGGGCAGCCTCACGGCGCTTGACCCCGCGACGGATCCCATGGACGTCCTGCGCACAGTCGTCTCAGCGGAGGGCGCCAGCAAGACGCTGGCCAGGCCCTCGCTCGACGAGGCGATTGCCCTCACCGCGATCTTTCCCACCATCGTCGGCGCCACCGCCCGGCGGCGGCAGGGCCGTGAGCCAGTCGGGCCACGAGCGGACCTCGGCCATGCCGCCAACCTGCTGTGGATGGTCGAAGGCAAGGAGCCCGATCCCGACAAGGTGCGCCTGGTCGACACCTATCTCGTGCTCCTGGCCGACCACGGGCTCAACGCCTCGACCTTCGCGGCGCGCGTGGTCGCATCGACGGGCAGCGACCTCACGTCGTGCGTCGTCGGGGCGATCGCGGCGCTGAAAGGACCGGCACACGGCGGTGCGACGCTGGCGGCACGCACAATGCTGGACAAGATCGGCAGCGCGGACAACGCCGAAAAGTGGCTCACCGAGGCCCACGCCCGGCACGAGCGGTTCTCCGGCTTCGGCCACCGCGTGTACCGCACGTACGATCCGCGCGCCAAGATCCTGCGCGAGCTGGCCAAGACGGCCTCGCCCGAGCTGTACGAGACCGCGGCCAGGACCGAAGAGGTCGCGCTCCGCATCCTCCACGAGGCGCACCCCGACCGGCCCAATGCGACCAACGTCGATTTCTGGGCATCGGTGGTGCTGACCGGCGCGGGCATTCCGAAAGAGCTGTTCACGACGCTGTTCGCCACCTCCCGCGTGGCGGGCTGGACGGCCCACGTTCTCGAGTCGCTGTCCGACCTCCGCCTCATCCGTCCGGCGTCACGCTGGGTGGGGCCCGAAGCCGGGAAGAAGCCGATGCAGCTCGCCAAACGATGAGCTCGACTTACGTCCCCGGCCTCGAGGGCGTTGTCGCCTCGCAGACCGCGATCTCGATGGTCGACGGACAGAACGGACGGCTCGTGTACCAGGGCTACGTCATCGCGGACCTGGCCGAGCAGATGTCGTTCGAGGAGGTCGCGTTCCTCCTGTGGGAGGGCCGGCTGCCGTCGCGCGCCGAGCTCGACGCGCTGTCGCTCGAGCTCGCCGGCCACCGCAGTCTGACCCAGGCGGCGAACATCGCACTGGACGCCCTGCCCAAGGACACCGACCCGATGGACGTGCTCCGCAGCGTCGTGTCGGTCCAGGGCGTCGAGCACCGGCTGGCCAGGCCGACCGTGCCGATGGCAATCCACGCGACGGCCTCGTTTCCAACGATTCTCGCCCTCTTCCAGCGCCGCCAGCTCGGCCTCGAGCCGGTCAAGCCGCGACCCGAGCTAGGCCACGCTGCCAACTACCTCTGGATGATGAACGGCAAGGAGGCGAGCCCCGAGACCGTCCATGCGCTGAACACGTATCTCGTCCTGCTCGCCGACCACGGCATGAACGCGTCGACGTTCGCCGCCCGCGTCATCGCCTCGACGGAGTCCGACCTCACCTCCGCGCTGGTCGGCGCGATCGGCGCGCTCAAGGGTCCGGCGCACGGTGGGGCCCCGTCGGCCGTCATCGAGCAGCTGGAGCAGATCGGCACCGCGGAAAACGCCGAATCCTGGATGCGAGCAGCGCGCCAACGGAAACAGAAATTCATGGGCTTCGGGCATCGCGTCTACCGGAGAGGTCGCTCTGAGCATCCTTCACGAGGAGCATCCCGAGCGGCCCCAATCCACCAATGTGGAGTTCTATTCGGCGGGCGTGCTCCAGGCGATCGGCCTGCCCAAGGAGTACTTCACGCCCACCTTCGCCACTGCGCGGGTCGCGGGCTGGAGCGCTCACGTGCTCGAGCAGGCGGCCAACAACCGCATAATCCGGCCGCAATCGGAATACATCGGACCGGAACCGCGGAGACCAGTGCCCCTCAGCGAGCGCGCCTAGACCTCCGGCGACTCGACGCTCGCGCGTGGCGCAACCTCGGCGCTGTCGGGCTCGCGTGGTTCCTTCTCATCGCGATCGCTCTCACCGGCTGGCGGGTCGTCGTGGTGCCGCTCACCGCGGACTTCCTCGACAACGACCTGACCCTTGTGTTCATGGCCGCTCGCATCGGCCTCGAGCATGGCTGGAGCCACATCTATTCAGCCGACCTCCAGCGCCAGGTTTTCCATGAGCTGAGGCCGCAGGCCATGTTCGACAACGGCGGATGGTGGTACCTGAACACCCCTCCCTTCGCGTGGCTCGTCGCCCCGCTGGTTCCGCTGGGCGCCGAGACAGCAGTCGCCACCTGGCTGGCGATCTCGCTTGCATCGCTGGTCGCCACATGGTGGATCGCGGCGCCGGGCACCGGCCGCATGCGCGCGCTGTGGCTGCTCGGTGCGTTCGCCTGGTATCCGGTGCTGTATGCGCTGAGCCTGGTCCAGCCCGACTTTCTCATCGTGCTGCTGGTCGCGGTCGCGTGGAAGCTCTCCCAGGCGGGCCGCCCCTACCTCGCGGGGGCCGTGCTCGGGCTGACCGCGATCAAGCCGCAGCTGACCCTTCTGCTGCCGCTGCTCCTGCTCACCTCAGGCCGGTGGCGGATCGCGATCGCGTGGGCCGCCGTTGCCGGTGGTTTGGGCGTCCTCTCGCTGATCTCGCTGGGCCCGAACGGAGTCAACGATTACCGATCGCTGATTGGCCAGGCGCAGGGGATCGCCAACAACCGTTACTTCACCCTGGCCTATGTGCTCGGCCCGGGAGCACTTGCCTACATCGCGTCAGCCGTGGTCACGGTCGTCGCCGCAGTCGCCGCGTACCTGAACCGCCAGGCCACCGACGCGAGGATCTTCGCCCTCGGCCTGGTCGCCACGACCCTGGCTGCCACGTACTGGCACCTGCAGGACTTCACCATGCTTGTCCTCGCCGCCTGGCTCTTCTGGCGCGACAGCCCGCCGGCCTGGCAGCGATGGGCTCTCCTGCTGGT
>VBGE01000345.1 GCA_005880345.1 Chloroflexota bacterium
TCAGCTGACGGCATCTACACCACGACCGCCGCCGGGCCGAGCCTGCTGGTTTCGCTGCCGGCCACCGGCACGGTCTCGGTCGTGTCCATCTCTCCGGACGGGACCCACGCGGCCTATCGCCAGGACCAGAACCTGTTCGTGCTCGACCTGGGCACCGGCAAGAGCGCCCAGCTCGGTCCTGCGAACGCGGCCTTCGCGGCGTGGTCGCCGGGCGGCTTGCTGGTCCTCTACGCCACGACTGACAACCTGGTGGTCGCGGACATGCAAGGCGTCACGCAGACCACGCTCCAGGCGTCAGGCGAGGCGACGTGGTCGACGCAGGACGCGATCCTGGTCGGCACCGACACGCTCCTGTACCAGGTCCACCCCGACGGCTCCGACGGGTCGAAGGTATCGAACGGGACTTACCACTTCCCGCAGTGGGCGCCGAACGGAACGACGTTCGTCTTCGTGCGAGGTGGCTCGGTATGGGCGGCGACCGCGCCCTCGCTGCCGCCGGTGCCAGCCGCGATCGACCAGGCGACGAGCGTCGTCGGCACGTTCATGGATGCGCGCAGAAACAACGACGCCAACAAGGCCGGCACGATGCTTGACGACAGCGGCAAGAAGGCTTACGGGCAGGGCGGGATCGCCCTGGTCATCAACGGCGACCCGCGCTTCACGCGCTACTACGTGGTGACCGGAGAGATCGTTGGCACACAGCCCGACACCGCGCGGTTCGTCGTCCGCCTCGTGCTCACGCATGGCAAGATCGACGTCAGCAGCTACGAGGAGACCCTGACGCTGGTCCGCGACACGACCACGAAGAATTTCCTCATCGACCAGGCGACGATGGGCGCGCACCGCACCCTCGGCAGGGGTGCGGAGGTGGTCGACGTCGAGGTGGCCACCGACACGGTCAAGGTGACGTTCGACAGCGACCTCGATCCCGGGACCATCGCCGACGGAGTCCTCATCCTCGACTCCAAGGGCAAGCAGGTCGACGCGACCGCGACCTACTCGAACCGCAACGTCACGCTGAGCGGCTTGAGCTTGAAAGAAGGGGCGGTCTACCGGCTGGTCGTGCTGAGCACTGTGCGGGATGTGCTCGGCCACAACGTGGCTGCCGAATACGATCTCGACTTCGTCGGGCCGTCGGCCAAGAAGCACGGCAACCACAAGGACGCGACCGCGTCGCCTTCGCCATCACCCGCGGCGATCGCAGGCGCCTAGAGCAGCTTCAGGGCGTGGGCGGCGCGGCACAGCGCCGTGACCGACCCGGAGTGGATGATCTGCCCGTCGAGCGCCGCACTCCACGCCTCGGCGAAGGGCAGGCGGAGCACCTCCATGTCCTGCTCGTATGTCTCCGGGCTCCGCTCCGACTCCTCCAGCTCTTCGGCCAGGAAGAGGTGGGCTCGACCGGAAAGAAATGCGGCGCCGTGCACCACGCCGAGCTGGAGGTAGCGCTGCGCCACCAGCCCGGCTTCCTCGGCCAGCTCGCGCCTGGCGCACGCGACCGGCTCCTCGTCGCCGTCGAACGTTCCCGCAGGCACCTCCCACGACGACGTCGCCCACGCGTGGCGCCACTGGCGCACGAGCATCGTGTCGCCGTTGGCGAAGTACGGGACGATGAAGGCCGAGTCGGGATTCTCGACGACGGCGTACAGCGCTTCGACGCCGTCGGGAAACCGAATCGTGTCCTCGCGCAGCACGAACTGCGAGGTGCGTAGTCGAACGGCGACTGGTCCGCGGCGAACGTCTTCGCCTGCTCGATCAGCTGCGGGTGGTCCTCGATGAAACGCGTGCTGAGATTGCCTGCGCGGAAGTCCCCGTTCTCGAGGATCGCGCGGTGATACGGGATGGTCGTCGCTGGGCCCACGAGGACAAACTCCCGCAGTGCCCGACTCGCACGCGAGATCGCCTCAGCGCGGTCGCTGCCGTGGACGATGAGCTTGGCGACCAGCGAGTCGTAGTTCGGCGGCACGTCGGAACCCGGACCGAAGCCTGAGTCCACGCGCACGCCTGGGCCGGCAGGCGCGACCCATCGCGCAATGCGCTTCGGGTTGGGTATGAACTTGCGCAGGGGGTCCTCCGCATTGATACGCATCTCGATCGCGTGGCCGTGCCAGATGACGTCTTGCTGGCTGAAGCTCAGCTCCAGGCCGGCCGCGACCCGGATCTGCTCCTTCACGAGGTCGATGCCCGTCACCGCCTCGGTGATCGGATGCTCCACCTGCAGGCGGGCGTTGACCTCGAGGAAGTAGAACTCCCCATCGCTGAAGATGAACTCGACCGTGCCGGCGTTGACGTAGCCCGCGGCAACGGCGGCGCGGATGGCGGCGGCGCCCATCTCCGCGCGCAGCTCCCCGGTGATGGCCGGAGACGGAGTCTCTTCCATGATCTTCTGGTGGCGGCGCTGAATCGAACACTCGCGCTCGCCCAGGTGCACCGCGTGGCCGTGCGAATCGCAGATGACCTGGATCTCGATGTGTCGCGGGCTGCGGACGTAGCGCTCGAGGTAGATGGTCGCATCGCCGAAGGCGGACCGCGCCGCCTGGGCCGTGCTCTCGATCGCCGCCGCGAGCTCGTGCTCCGACTCGACGACCTTCATGCCGATGCCGCCGCCGCCGCCTGACGGCTTGAGCATCACCGGGAAACCGATCTCTCGCGCAGCCTGCATGGCAGAGCCCGCATCGACGGCGCCGCTGCCGGGAGTCACAGGCACGCCGTTCCTTCTCGCGAGCTCGCGAGCGGCCAGCTTCGAGCTCAGTGCGCGCATGGCCGAGCCGGGCGGGCCGATGAACTTGATGCCTGCCGCGTCGCACGCATCCGGGAAAGCAGCCTTCTCGGCGAGGAATCCATAACCGGGATGGATGGCGTCCGCGCCGCAGTCGCTCGCGACGCTGACGATGCGCTCGAGCTGCAGGTAAGAATCGGTGGCCGCCGCGCCACCGATGTGGTGGGCCTCGTCGGCATAGCGGACGTGGATCGCGCTCCGGTCGGCATCTGAGTAGACGGCCGCCGTCGCGATGCCGAGCTCGCGGCATGCGCGCATCACCCGAATGGCGATCTCGCCGCGATTCGCGATGAGGACCTTGTTGAAGAGCTTTTTCTTCACGCG
>VBGE01000346.1 GCA_005880345.1 Chloroflexota bacterium
TGGCCACGGCGACAGGCCACGCGCAGTACTGGATGGTGATCGCGGCTGCATTGACGACGGGCTGCATCAACGCGCTCGACGTTCCGGCCCGCCAGTCGTTCCAGGTCGAGATGGTGGGCAAGCAAGACCTCATGAACGCGATCGCTCTCAACTCCTCGGTATTCAATGCGTCGGCGGTGATCGGGCCGTCCGTCGCCGGCCTGCTCATCGCCGCGGTGGGCGTGCCGCTGTGCTTCCTCCTCAACTCGATCAGCTACCTGGCCGCGATCGCCGCCCTGCTCGCGATGCGCGACCTGCCGCGTGCGGTCACCCACCACGAGGCCCAACCGATTCTGACTCGACTGTCGCAGGGCTTCGCCTACGCGCGCAGCGAACCGGTGGTGGGGATGCTCCTGATCGCCGTGGCCGTCTTCTCGCTGTTCGCCATGAACCGGACCACGCTGCTGCCGCTGTTTGCCGAGCAGGTCCTGCACGTGGGGGCGCGGGGATTCGGCTTCCTGCTGGCATCGATGGGCCTGGGCTCGCTGAGTGGCGCGCTGACGCTTGCCTTCTACCCTCAGCTCGGCGCCGACCCGCGCCGGCAGCTGTGGATGGCCGCGATCTGGGTTGCCGCGCTCGTGGAGTTCTCGATCTCCCGCGTGTTCGCGATCTCGCTCGTCACCCTGTTCGTCGCGGGCTACTGTCAGATCTCATTCGTCGCGGCGGCCAACAGCCGCATCCAGACGGTCACGCCGGATCACCTGCGCGGGCGCGTGATGGCCCTCTACGCGCAGGCGCTCATCGGGGTCGGCCCGATCGGCGCGACACAGGCTGGAGCACTGGCCACGGTGTTTGGCGCGCCGTGGGCGATGGCCGTCGGCGCGGCGATCGCCGGTGCGGTGATTCTCGTGATCCGCCTGGTGGCGCCCGAGGTGTTCGGTCAGCCGAAGACGACTTCGAGCGCCGCCGCAACCGCCGCCCGGAGTTGACGTATCGTCAGCTCTGCGACCTCGACGCCTCGTCGAGGTCTTTTCTTTTTGCCTGGGCGACCTCGCCCTGAGGAGCATGCCGGTGAACGATGACGATTTCCTTCGCGCGTTCCTGCGTGGCTGGCCAACGGAGGAGCGGTTCGGCCACTACGAGCATCTCCGGCTCGCCTGGCTGGTCATCGACCGCCACGGACCCGAGCCGGCGGCTGAGATAGTCGGCGACGGGCTGCGCCGCATGGCGGCGGCCCAGGGCAAAGCGGTGCTCTACAACGAGACGATGACTCGCTTCTGGATCCGGCTCATCGCGCACGTGCGAGATGCGAAACAACCGCTGAGCTCGATCGACGATGCGATCGAACATGCGCCGTTCCTGACCGACAAGAACCTGCCGCTGCGGCACTGGAGCCGCACTGCTATGTTCGGGCCTGAGGGCCGCTCCCGCTGGGTCGAGCCCGACCTCGCGCCGCTGCCGTTCTGATTCGCTACCTGGGGGTTGGAAACCGAGGCGCCAGCGTCGGGTCCAGCCCCCGGACCGCCCGCCGGCCCCAGATGAACATGAAGCCCTCCACCGCGATGAACAAAGCGATTCCGGCGAGCAGCACCACGACGGAAGGCGCTCCAAATCCGACCGCCACCAGGCCGCCGATGGCGCCCGCGACCGACGCGACTATCACGGTCAACATGCCGGGCAGGGTCTGCAGGCCATGGAACGCCGAGCCCAAAGCATCTCTACCTGAGGTCTCGATGCCGAGAGTCTGCAGCACGCCTGCGAAGTCGTCATTTGGACTGGTCGTGAAATGGGATGACAGCTCGGGATGCAGCTGCAAGTACGCGTGGCGCAGCCGGTTCATCGCCAGCACCCAACGAAAGTCGTCGCGGTTCAGTGACATCAGCCTGGCGACGGTGAAGACGCCGACGATGAGCACCAACGACAGCATGAAGATCGCGATCGAGATGAATGCCGGCCCGAAATGGTCGGCCTGCGCGACCAGCGCGAGCGCGATCACGGCGCCGGAGAGAATCGCGAGGAACATGTTCACCCGGCCGAGCGACTCCTGGTATGTCAGCGCTCGGGTGGCAAGCAGACTCCAGTGCTCGGTACAGGAACGCCGCAATGCCGTCGTGCACGTCGGCGATGGCTTTCGGATTGACGAAGGTCGCGGTGCCGACCTGCACGGCGGCGCAGCCTGCGACCAGGAACTCGAGCGCATCCTCGGACCGCGTGATGCCGCCGACGCCAATGACGGGTATCTGCACAGCCCGTGCCGCCTGGTGCGCGAGGTTGACCGCCAGCGGACGGATCGCCGGCCCGGACAGCCCTCCAGTGCGAAAGCTCAGGCGTGGCCGGTAGGCGTTGAGGTCGATCGACATGCCGACGAAAGTGTTGATCGCGCACAACGCGTCGGCGCCGGCCGACTCCACCGCCCGGGCGATGATGCCGATGTCGCTCACCATCGGCGTGAGCTTCACCCACACCGGCAGCTTCGTCCGCTTGCGCACAGCTTCCGTCACCGCCGCGGCGGCATGCGGGTCGTTGCCGAAGTAGAGACCGCCCTGCTCGACGTTCGGACACGAGATGTTGATCTCGAAGCCGGCCACGCCAGGGACACCGTCCAGCCGCGCCGCGAGCTCGCCGTATTCCGAAGCCGACTCGCCGTTGATGTTGACCAGCACCGGGAAATCCCATTCCGCCCATCGAGGGGCGTAGTCGCGGATGAGGGCCTCCACACCGGGTCCCTGCAGGCCGATGGCGTTCAGCATGCCGCCGGGCGTCTCGACGATGCGCGGCGGGGCGGTACCTTCGCGCGGCCGCAGGAAGATGCCTTTGGACACCATGGCGGCGAGCGCGCGGCGCTCGAGCAAGGGGACCTCGGTCCCATAGCCGAACGTTCCCGATGCCGCCATGACCGGCCCGCGGAGCTGAAGGCCGCCGATCGCCACGGACATGTCAGCAGTCATGCGCCCACCGCATACGGGAGGTGCGACGGCAGTGAGCTCCAATCGATTTCCGCGGCGCGGTACACCGGACCTTCCTTGCACGCCCGGTCGTAGCCGCCGCGGCGAAGCGGGACCGCGCAGCCGAGGCACACGCCGGTGCCACAGCCCATGTAGGTCTCCACGGCGACCTGCGCCTGGGGCCAGCGCTCCGCGACTGCTGCCAGCATGCGATTGGGGCCACATGCCAGGACCAGGTCCGCGTCCGGGGCCGCGGTCACGGCGGTGCCCTGCACGCCCTGGGAGGCGTCATCCGTGGCCCAGACAACGACGTCGCCCTGCGTCTCGGCACACAGCTCGGCCGCCGTGCGCGCCCCGTGCACCCAGGTCACGTGCAGGCCCGCGGCCATGGCGTCGCGGGCCGCCAGCGGCATCGGTGCGACCCCCAGGCCGCCGCTCACGAGCGCGACAGTCT
>VBGE01000347.1 GCA_005880345.1 Chloroflexota bacterium
AGCACGAAGGCACCGGTCTCGGCCTGGCGTTGACCAAGCGCATGGCGCTACTCCACGGAGGCGACGTGCGCGTGACGAGTCGGGTGAACAAGGGCAGCGTCTTCACGCTGATCCTGCCCGTCAGGCAGAACGCGGCCGCGGCCGTGGAACACGCCGTCGGATCTTCGAACGGAAACGGCGCCGGCCCGCTCGTCCTGGTGGCCGAGGACGATCCCGCGGCGGCCGAGCTCCTGACCAGGAGCCTGATCGCGGCCGGCTACAGGACCGAGGTCGCCCGCACCGGCACCGAAGCCTTGAGGATGGCGGTCGAGCTGCGGCCGGCCGCGATCACCCTGGACATCATCCTGCCCGAGGTGGACGGCTGGGAGGTGATGACGCGCCTCAAGAGCGATGAGCGAACCAGCACGATCCCGATCATCGTGGTGAGCGTCGTCGACAACCCTGAGCTCGGGCTGGCGCTGGGCGCGATCGACTACCTGGTCAAGCCGATCGACGCCAAGCAGCTGCTCCAGCGCCTGCACGGGTTCCAGCACAACGGCAACGGCCAGCTCAAGGTCCTGGTCGTCGACGACGAGCAGGCCAACCGCACGTGGCTCACCAAGGCGCTCGAGCCGGCGGGGTTCACAGTGCTCTCGGCGACGGGCGGGCGTGAGGCGATCGAGCTCGCCAAGGCCCACCATCCGGACTTCGTGCTGCTGGACCTGATGATGCCGGAGGTCACCGGCTTCGATGTGGTGGAGGCTCTGCGCGCAGATGAGGCGACCCGCGAGGTGCCCATCATGGTCCTGACGGCGACCAGCCTCACCGAGGCTGACAAGCGCCTTCTCAACGGCCGCGTCTCCCAGATCTTGAGTCGTGGCTCGGTCGGGTCATCGGACATCGTGGGGTTGCTGAAGCGCGTGACCGCGCATCGCAACGGCAAGACATGAAAGGCGACGCCCTCATCCTGGTCGTCGAAGACAACGAGGCCAACCAGCTGCTGGCCCGCGCGGTGCTGGAGCTGGAAGGCTTCACGGTCGAGGTCGCCGGCTCGGCGGTCGAGGCACGCGAAGCGCTGCGCGACGGCGCCCCGGCCCTGATCCTGATGGACATACAGCTTCCCGGAGAGGACGGCCTTTCGCTGACGCGCGCGCTCAAAGCCGACCCCGCGACCGCAGCCATCCCGGTCGTCGCCCTCACCGCGCACGCCATGACCGGAGACCGCGAGGTCGCCCTGGAAGCCGGCTGCGCCGGCTACATCGCCAAGCCGATCGACACGCGGACATTCGGATTCGAGGTGCGCCAATTCCTCGCCCGAGCTGCGGCCAGGACTGGTGAGGACCACACGCTGGTCGCCAGTTGAGCGACAGGGGCCGGGTTCTCGTCGCGGATGACGACCCGGCAAGCGCGGAGCTGCTGACGTATTTCCTGGAATCGATTGGCTTCGAGGTCTCGACCGCGCCCGATGGCAACCGTGCGCTCGAGATGGGCACCAGCGGGGACTACCAACTCGTGATCCTCGACGTCCACATGCCGATGTACGACGGCATCGAGCTGCTCCAGTTCCTGCGCAAGCGCCATGTGCTGCACCCGATCAAGGTGATCGCCCTCACGGGCGACCTCTCGGACGAGACCAGGGAGGCG
>VBGE01000348.1 GCA_005880345.1 Chloroflexota bacterium
AGGCGCCCAGCGACACGACGTTCTGATCGACCAGCGCGGCGGCGATGTCACCACCGATGACCGCCGCCAGGAACACTGCAGCGGTTCGCTCCGACCCGAGTCGCCGTTCGGCCGCGTCGCCGATCACCAGCAGCGCATACCCGTTGAAGGCGAGGTGGCGGAGACCGCCGTGGAGGAAGCCGGCGGTGACCAGGCGCCACCACTCGCCGGCGGCAATCCCCGGGCTCCAGACCGCGCCCCAGGCGGCGATGTCCGGCAGCTCGCCACCGCCGGAGACCCAGAAGTCGGGCTGGCTCTGAACGATCTCGACCACATAGACGGCGACCAGCACTCCGAGCACACCAAAGGTGAACGGGCGGCGCCGGACGAACCCCATCAAGGAACCAGTATTCAGAAACCAGGGGCTTGACAAGGGTTATTGCAGTTTGATTGAATAACCAACCAATGCCAGCCGACACCCGCGAAAAGATCCTCAACGCCGCCTTTACCGTCCTCTCCCGCCAGGGCTACGAGAACACCTCGATCAAAGAGATCGCCGAGGAGGCCAGGGTGGCCCAGGGCCTCGTCCACTACTACTTCAAGACGAAGCAGCTGCTCGTCCTCGAGGTGCTCGCGTTCGTCTGCCAGAAGGTCGAGCTGGGCGTCGAGGGCGAGGCGGGTGCGCTGGAGGCCTTCGAGCAGACCAAGACCATGCTCAAAGACAGCCGCGACAGCAACGCCCTGTACATCCAGCTCATCGGCGTGAGCCTGCATGACGCGGAGATCGGCGCGGCCATCAAGGAGTTCGTGACCACTGAGCGCACCCACATCGAAGGCATCGCTCGCCAGGTCCTGGCCGAGCGCGAGGCCGATCCCGCCCCCGCCCGCGGCATCGCCGGGGTGGTGTGGGCCGCGATCCTCGGGATCATGATCCAGGGCCTGGTCGACAGGGAGTTCGACACCGACGAGGCGGTCGACGCCCTCGCCGCGATGTCACTCTCGGCTGTATTCACTTCCACGCGAAGCGCGACGACAAACGAGTAGGGAGGAAGGAGAAACATCGTGTTTGCAAGCTGGGGTCGCTTTGTGTACCGCTTCCGCTGGGCCACGCTCATCGGGTCGGGAGTCCTGCTCGGCCTCTCGCTGGTCAGCCTTTTCATGGGCGGCACGCTCCAGAGCGGCGGTCCACTCACCAGCAACCTCGAGGCAGCCCGTGCCGCCAACCTGCTGAACTCCCAGCTGGCGACCACCAACACCAAGCCCACGTCGACCTTCGACCTGATCTTCAAGAGCAACTCGCTCAGCGTCAGCGATACGGCTTTTCAGTCGGCGGTCGGCGACGCGCTCGCGCCCATCCAGAACGACTCGCGCATCCTCAGCATGACGACGCCCTACAGCACCGACAACCCGCGCGTGGCGCAGGCGCTGACATCGAAGGATGGGCACGAGGCTCTCGTCCTGGTCCAGGTCGATGCCACCGGCCAGAAGGCGTGGTCGGTCTACGCCGATCTCCGCAGCAAGGTCAACTCGAGCTCCCTGCAGGTCACGGGCACGGGCTTCGTGCCCGTGAACCAGGCGTTCAACAAGACCCTGGAAGCCGACCTTCAGCGCGCCGAGTATGTGTCGCTCCCCGTGACGCTGCTCCTGCTGATCCTCATCTTCGCCGGCGTGGTGGCGGCCGGGCTGCCGCTGGGCGTCGGCCTGCTGACCATCGTGGGCGGCATCGGCGGCAGCTTCTTCCTCAACCGCTTCACCGACGTGTCCCAGTACGCGATCAACATCGTCACCCTCATCGGGCTCGGCGTGTCGATCGACTATTCGCTGTTCATCGTCAACC
>VBGE01000349.1 GCA_005880345.1 Chloroflexota bacterium
CCCGGACCGCCAGCTCCCTGACCAGCAACAACTGCGTGAGCAACACGTTAAACCCACGCCCGCGAAGGGCGTCGATCATGTGCGAATCGTAGTGACGGAGGCTGGACCAGGCGGGCGCGTCGGAGTCGCCCAGCAGGGAGATGCCGTAGTCCGCGAGCTCGGCTGGGAGCGGGTTCTCGGGCAGCGCCATGAACTGCAGCGTGTCAGGCCGCGCGCCCGAGCCTCGCTGCATCCGGACCCACCCGACGATCTCGACGCGGTCGACGACCTGGCCGCCGGTCAGGTCGCCCGAATGCAGCGCCTTCCATTCCCGATAGGTCGGAGCCTCGAGCTGCGAGACGCCCTGCGGGGTGACCTTCCGGTACAGCTGGTAGAGCTTGCGGTCGTCGCCGCGCTTCATGGTGCGTAGGCCGGCCGGGTACTGCTCCGAGCGCTGCTGTGGCTTGTCGGCATAGACGACCTGCTCGGTGGCGTACTGGCGAAAGCCCTGGAGCCGAAACGCGGGCAGGAGCGGGTCGTGGTCGGGCAGGCGCACGAAAAGCCGCAGCGCGCCGCGTTCCAGCGCCTGGTTGGTCAGGTGCTGCACCAGCGCGGGCGCGACCTCGTCTGAGTCGGCCCCGTCGGCGACCTGCAGGTTGAGCACCTGCAGCACGCGAGCGCGGCGCAGGTCGAGGCCGAGCGGCTGGCTCGAGGCCTGGATGAACCCCACGACCTTGCCGTTGTCCTCGGCCACGTACATCAGGGTCTCCTGCGACAGGGGCAGCAGCGCCGACAGCGTCGAGCTGAGCAGCGACCACAGGCGAGCCGCCGGCGGCTCGGCTTCGCTGAGCTTGATCTCGGACGAGCGGTGCATCTCCTCGATCTTCGCCAGGTCGAGAAGGCCCGCCGCGCGCAGCTTCATCGGGGGCCACCTGACGCCGCCATGCGGATGAACTCGCGATGCAGGCGAAGGTCGTCGGTCAGCTCGGGGTGAAAGCACAGCGCGAGGATGCGGTCCTGGCGCACCGCGACGGGATGGCCGTCGTAGGTGGCGACGACGTCGACACGACCGGCGCGCTCGACCAGCGGCGACCGGATGAACACGCCGGGAAACTCGTGGCCGTTCATGCCTTCGATGCGTAGCGGCACCTCGAAGCTGTCGACCTGCCGGCCGTATCCGTTGCGCCGTACGCGGACGTCGAGCAGGCCGAGGCCCTGCTGGTCCGCCATGCCGTCGGTGATGTCCTTGGCCAGGACGATCATTCCCGCGCATGTGGCCAGCGTGGCGAGTCCGCCGGCGATCGCCTCGCGCAGAGGTCCGAGCAAGCCGACGCGCTCCATCAGCATCGTCATCGTGGTGCTCTCGCCACCGGGGATCACTATGCCGTCGAGGCCCTCGATGTCCTCGCGCGTGCGCACCAGTCGGGTCTTCGCGCCCGCCGCCTCGAGCGCGCGTAGATGCTCGACAAAAGCGCCTTGCATCGCGAGGACCCCGATGAGAGGCGCCCGGCCTTTCGGTGACTTGTTCATCGGTGCGCCCTGCGCGCGCCCGGCTGCGGAGCTACCAGCCTCGGGCAGCGAGCAGCTCGTCCTTCGGGATGGCCGGGATCTCGATGCCGTGCATGGCCTTGCCCAGCCCGGCTGAGACTTCGGCCAGGACCTCCGGCTTCTCGAAGTAGGTGGTCGCCGCCACGATCGCCTTGGCCCGCTTCAAGGGGTCCTCCGCCTTGAAGATGCCGGATCCGACGAAGACCCCATCGACCCCCAGCTGCATCATCAGCGCGGCTCGTGCACGAGCTCGGCGTGGTTCATGCCCTGCAGCTTGCGAATGCCCGCGTTGACCGCGCGCGCGTGGCGCACCGCCTCGACCACGTTCCCCGTGCCCGCCTCGCCCTTCGTGCGGATCATGGCCGCTCCTTCCGCGATGCGACGGGTCGCCTCGCCGAGGTCACGGCAGCCGCAGACGAACGGGACCTTGAACGGGTGCTTGTCGATGTGGTTCTCCTC
>VBGE01000304.1 GCA_005880345.1 Chloroflexota bacterium
GCCGAAACGCCGTTTCGAGGTCCGGCACCAGCTTCTGGCTCCCAATGACCAGAATGAGCTTGCCCGCTCCCGACGCGATTGGCCCGATCTGGCTCCCGCTCGCCGAGGTGATCACGATCTGCCCTGCCTCGGTCACCGCATGGGCGCTGTTGACCATGAAATCCGGCGCTGCGCTGGCGCGGCGCATGTCATCCCGCTGCGTGTTCCGGTCCATCTTCATCAGCCGGCGCCGGATGAAGTCGTACTTCTCGTTGTCCATGAACTCCTGGAAGATTCCAGCGTCCTCGAGCGTCTTCGACTTGCCCGCGTACACCTGCGAGCCCTCCGGCACTCGCGACAGCACCTCGGCTTTGGCCGCGGCCCCGTCGTCCACGATCACGACCTCGAAGTTGCGCTCGCGCAGCCTCGAGGCAAGGGCCTCGAGCGATGCCTCGGACGCGGGAGCCGAAAAATCGACTGCAGTCACACTCACCTCAGATCATTCCTCCTACAACAGTTGCGAAATCAACTGTATGAGGAACAACATTGCCCGGTCAAGGTATTCCAACTACCGTGAGCGGCGTGAAAGTGAAGGCGGCGGCGGGCCAGGACCAGGTCACCACCTGGATCAACCTGCACCAGACCGCGCGCGTCATCCAGGCCCGGCTGGAGGAGCGCCTGCGCTCCGAAGCCGACCTCTCGTGGGCCGAGTTCGAGCTGCTGATGCGCCTGGCGGTCGTCGCCACCCGCCCCCTTCAGATGGGCGAGATCGCCGCCCAGCTCGTGGGCAGCCCCAGCGGCACCACCCGCATC
>VBGE01000305.1 GCA_005880345.1 Chloroflexota bacterium
GGTCTCGGCCTTGCCGTACTGGTTGTCGCCCAGAACTATCGTCATTTGCCTTTGTACGTGGTGTAGCCGAAGGCGCTCAGCAGGAGCGGCACGTGAAGGTGTCCCCCGTCGAAATTGAAAACCACGGAAACGTCGGGGTAAAACACCTCCAGCCCTGAGCGTTCGAAGTAAGGCCGCGTGGCGAACTCGAGCCTGTACTCGCCCGCCTCCAGCTCGTCATCGGTCAGCTGCGGAAGGCGGCCGTCCGCGTCCGTCACCCCCTCGCCCGCGTCCTTCCAATCGCCATCGGGCTCGCGGCGGTAGAGCTTCACCTCGAGGCCCGGCGCTGGCTGGCCACGCGTTGTGTCGAGGACGTGGGTCGAGATGCTCATGACGATGCCAGCGCCTGGAGGCGCAGCCGGACGATCTGGCGCAGCTCGCGCTTGGCCTCTTCGAACTCGGTGGCGGGATCGTTCCTCATGCGGCGCCGAAGCTCGCCCAGGATCTCATCCCCGGTGCGTCCGCCGGCCGCGATGAGAAAGACATGGCCGAACTTCTCCTCATAGATGCGATTTTCCGCTGCCAGCGCGGCGAGGATGGCCGGAGGCGACTGCATGGCGCGGCTCTGCTCACGTTCCGAGCTGGCCGGCGCATGCCCGCCACGCTCGCCGATCCTCGGATGAGCCTGCATCGCTGCGAGCCATTCCTCGTCGGTCAGCTCGTCCATGACGCGGCCGGCCGCGTCCAGGCCGCCCGAGGCGGCCGCTTGCGCCCAGCGTCGGTTGGCGAGCACGCCGTAGAGCCTGGCTTCGAGCTCGTCACTCAACCCCGAGAGGCACCAGCTCAAAGCGGTTCACATCGACCAGGCCGCGGTCCGTGATCTTCAGCTCGGGGATGACCGAGAGCGCAAGAAAGCTGAGGGTCATGAACGGCGCGGTCACAGTCACGCCCATCGTGCGGAGACGCTGCTCCATCGACCGCAGCCGCTCGTGCACCTCGCCGAGCGGGCGATCGCTCATCAGCCCGGCGATGGGCAGCGGCAGCTCCTCGACCACGCGAGCGCCGTCCGAGATGACGATCCCACCCCCGATCTCGGCCAGCCGCGTGACGCACGCGGCCATGTCGCGATCGTCGACGCCCAGCACCACGATGTTGTGCGCGTCATGGGCGACCGTTGACGCAAAAGCGCCGCGCTGCAACCCGACGTTGGTCGCAAAGCCCAGGCCGATTCGTCCGGTCGCATGGTGCCGCTCCACCACGGCGATCTTGACGAGGTCGCGACCAGGGTCGGCCACGATGCAGCCTTCCTTCACGGCCGGCTCGACTGCCAGGGTGCCCGTCAGGAGCTGAGCCGGCACGACCCGCATGACGCGAATCTTCCTGGGCCCGGCTGGGACCCGAAACGAAGTGGCGTCGACTGGCGCGAGGCTGACCGTCTGCCGCACCCAATCAGGAACCTCGATCTTCCGGATCTGTGGCTCGAGGCCGCGCTTCAGGACTTGCCGCGGGCGAAACGACTTGAGGTCGTCGAGGACGAGGATGTCGGCCTGGTACCCGGGTGCGATCGCACCGAGGCGCCACAACCGATGATAGGTCGCCGGGTTGATGGTGGCCATCACGATCGCGTCTTCAGGCGCGACGCCCTCCTCCACCGCCACACGCACCATCTGGTTGATGTGGCCCTCCTCGACGATGAAGTCCGGTTCGCGGTCATCGGTGCAGAAAGCGCACCAGTCGGGACCGTATTGCTTGACCAGGGGCAGCAGGTCGCGCAGGTTGCGCGCAATCGATGCTTCGCGGAGGAGCACCCACATCCCGAGGCGACGCTTCTCGAGCGCCTCCTCGAACGTGGTCGCCTCGTGGTCCGACCGGATGCCGGCGGCGATGTAGGCGTTGAGCTGCGGCCCGCGCACTCCCGGGGCGTGGCCGTCGACGTGATCTGTCAGTCCGGTCGTGAGCTTGGCGAGCTCTGACTCGCGTCCCGCGATGACACCGGGAAAGTTCATCATCTCGGCCACGCCGATCGTGCGGTGGCGGCGCAGCAGGCTCTCGATGTCGCCCGGCGTGAACGGCCTTCGTGGGGACTCGAACTGCGACGC
>VBGE01000306.1 GCA_005880345.1 Chloroflexota bacterium
GAGGATGCGCCTGGCGCCCTTCAACCCGGCCATGTGTTGCGTCGCACCGGAGATGCCACACGCGATGTACACCTCAGGGGCCACCTTGGTCCCGGTCTGGCCGACCTGGTCGCTGTGCGGTCGCCAGCCGGCGCTCGTCACCGCTCGCGAGCAGCCGACCGCGGCGCCGAGCAAGCCGGCCAGCTCTTCGATGATCATGAAGCCCTCCTTGGAGCCGACACCGCGCCCGCCGCTGACGATCACCTTCGCCTCGGCCAGCGAGATGCCGCCGTTGCTCGGCTGGATGTGCTCCGAGACATGGACGAGCAGGTCGCGCTGATCGGGTTGCTTCACGTCCACCGGTGCGGGCAGCGACCGACCGTCGGCCGGGACGGTGTGAGGAGCCACGGTGATCAGCGGGCGCGGACTGAGCAGGCGAGCCTCCTCCAGAAGGCTGCCGCCCCATCGCAGCCGCGTCACCGTCACCGGGTCGCCAGGCGTCGCTGCGATGCAGTTGGCCGCGAACGGCAAACCCATGCGGGCTGCGACGCGAGCCATCACCTCGTTGCCCCGCTCCGTGCCGGCGGCAAATACTGCGGTTGCGCCCACGCTGTCCGCAGCCTGGACGACGGTCGACGCCAGAGCATCCGGCGCGAAGGGCTGCACCGCATCGAACGAGATTGATCGCGGCTCGCCGAAGCTGCGCGCCAGGGTGAGCGTCTGGCGTGACGCGTCGCTGCCGTCCATCAGGACCAGGACCGTCATATGACCCCGGCCTTCTGCAGCATCACCACGACTGCCGGCGCCGCTGCCGCGCCGCTGCCCAGCGATTCCGCGCGACGGCCCTGTCCCGCGGGCACCGCGAGCTTGACGAGCTCCAGGCGCGGCTCGGGTCGGGCTGGCGCCGAGACGGCCACCGGCTTGGTACGCGCGCGCATCTTGCCGGGCACCGACGGATAGCGAGGCAGGTTGAGGCCTTCTTTGACCGTCAGCACGGCGGGCAGCGGAACGACGTACACGTCGCGCCCGCCCTCGACCTCCTGCTCGCACCGCACGGATGTGCCATCGATCGTGACCTTCTTGAGTCCCGTCACGCAAGGCCGGCCCAGCGCATAGGCGATGCGGATCCCGACCTGGAAACCGGCAGAGTCGGCCGACTCGTTGCCGGAGAAGACGATGTCGAATGGTCCGTGGGCGGCCTCGTCTGCGCGAATCGCGTCGAGCAGTGCGCCTGCGGTTGCCTCGCCGTCCCATTCAGAACCATCCGTCTGCAGATGGATCGCGCGGTCGATCCCCAGCGCCATCGCGTCGCGGAGCTGCTCAACGGCCTCTGGCGGACCCAGAGTCAGCACCACCGAATCCCCTTTGTTCGCCTCGATCAGCCGCACCGCCTCCTCCACGCCGCACTCTTCATGCGGGCTGATCGTGAAGCCCAGGTGCTGCGTATTGATCGAGCGCGCGTCTTCGGCGAGAACGATCCGACCTCCCGTGATCGGTACTCGTTTGACGCAGACCGCGATGCGCACCAGTTAGGCCCGAATGCGCGTGTTCTGGGGGTCGAAGAGCGGCGTGGCGCCGGAGACCGCGACGGTGACCGGGTACCGCTCGCCCATGTACTCGACCAGCAGCTGGTTGCCGATGACTGCCTCTCCGGGAGTGAGGTAGGCCATGAGGATGTGCTTGCCGACCGACGGGCCTGCTCCTGCGCTCGTGACGTACGAGCCGCGGCCCCTGGCGTCGACGATGCGCTTGCCGTCCCGCGTCAGGATCGGCTCGCGCCCCAGCATGTAGCGCTTCTCCCCGCTCTGCGAATGGTGGTCGTCCACGGTCAGCGTGCACAGGATCGCCACGGGATCCTCTGCGCGATGGCGCATGTGCGCGGCCTTGCCGATGAAGTCCTCCTCTTTGACCCGGGGGGCGGCCATGCCCGCCTCGACCACGTTGTATTCGGTCTCGAGCTCGTTGCCATGGGCGCGATAGGACTTCTCCAAGCGGCCAGTCGTGCCGTACACGCCGATCCCGCAGGCGACCAGCCCGTGCG